>JANXVF010000127.1 GCA_025351785.1 Flavobacterium sp. | reverse complement strand
GAAAATTATACCTTGACCCAAGTTATAACTATCGGTGTTCCAATTATTATTTTAATGATTTTTGGTGTAGCATTTACCTTTTTTAGAAAAAGAAAATATAGTAAATAATTTTTTTCTTATAGTAAATTTAGTTTTCTTAACTATAAATCTAATTTGGTTAACTACGAATCTAATTTGGTTAACTACAAATCTAATTCAGTTAACTACAAATCTAATTTGGTTAACTACGAATCTAATTTTGTCAACTACAAATCTAATTTTGTCAACTACAAATCTAATTTGGTTAACTACAAATCTAATTTTGTCAACTACAAATCTAATTTTATCAACTACAAATCTAATTCATCAAACTACAAATCTAATTTGGTTAATTAAAAATACTATATTTCATCAAAAGAATACAATTATATATATAATATGTTAATTTTTTAGAAATAATAACCACCAATTATACTTTTGGCATTTAATTTGTTATACTATTTTTAAGTATAACTTTAAATAATCAAAAACAATGGCACGAAAAAAATTAGTAAGAGTACTCGACCTCGAAAAAGGCATTACTCGACTAGCTGCAGTTAAAAGTATTGATGCAGCTTTAGATTTAGGAAACGATATTAGTGTTCCTAATTATGAAACACAGGTAAATTTGTTATCAAAAAAATTAAGTGTTTACAACACTGCGTTGAGCACAATCGATGATTTGTATAACGAATGTATTGCTCAAATTAATGTCATAAAAGACTGGAACGAAAGAATTTTGACTGGAGTGGCTACCAAATATGGCAAAAACAGTTCGCAGTATGAAATGGCAGGAGGAAGAAAGAAAAGCGAACGCAAAAAAGCGGTGCCAAAAAAGAAAATTTAAAACACGAGTTTTAAGTTTACAAAACCCCATATAGCAACGTTATATGGGGTTTTGGTTTTTATAATTGCTTGAACACGCGCTCTTTTAGCAATTGGTTTTCTTCTTCTAGTTTTATGATGTATTTTTTCATGGTTTCGAAGGCATACTCCGAAAAGTTATTGAAAGTCTGATTGTTTCTAAAATTTGATATGTAGTGCTATAATTTGCCATATTTTTATTGTGACCTATTTCTGTAGTTGAAGCCATAATTTTTTTGTTTTTAAATTAGAACTAAATATTGTATTTTTTTTTATTGAAAAATAATAATAAAAATAGCCTCGTTAAATCAGAGGCTATTTTAAGTTTAATTTTTTTTTAATGGGATAAAAATTTATCTTAAAATTAAAATACGACAAAAGATAAAAATTATAAATAATATGTTGAATGATAAATTAATTAATCCATTCTTCATTTTATTATTCTTTTCAATTATGGAATTGTCATCTTTTTTTAAGGAATATATTAAAATAACAATTAAAAATAAATTAATTAAAAGCGGAATTAAAGATATCCATCTTAAAATATTGCCAGTTTTTGAATAATATAAAACTGTCTCAGTGATGAAACTAATTACATAAAGATTTCTTGATAAAGAATTTAATAAATTATATTTTTTTCTGTCAACATGTTTATTATCATTAAATTATACAATCAATAAATGAATAAATAAATAAATAAATAAAATAAATAGGCGCAAATATACCAATATAACGAGAGGCGATTGCATAAACCTTTACCTAAACCCAATGCTACTTCACCATTAGCAACTATATAATTATAAATTTCTCGTAACCCACGAATACCTAAAGCTACACCACTACAAGTAAAAATTGCACTCCATGTAATTTTATTTTCATTTTAGCAGTTTCGCCATAGCATATCGCACAACATAATTAATACCGATAATTGCATTTTAAATTTAAAATAAATCTTACAATATTGAAGTATTTAAACAAACCAATAACATTGTTTAGTAAAGAGCCATAAAAATATCATATTACAAATTTTGTTTTTTTTGCCACAAATCATCAAAAATTTTACGGGTTTTGGCTGTGAAAATCTGTTTTGACTGTATAAATTAGTGTGCTATTTTACTAATTGATGTTTCTTTGCCTAACGGTTTAAAGACTTCTTACAAAAAACATATTATATTTAAGCAAGAAATGTCGGGAACAGCAGCTATAGTAACCAAAGATTTAAGATTATTAGAAAGACTTTTTTATCAATTTAGAGGTGCAGTAAAATCTAACTAATGCTAACTAGCTTTATTCAAAGTAAATATGTATCGAGCATCGAAACAAAAAAATAATTCTAAAAAACATTTACTTAATGTTAATAAAAATCTTTTTGATATTGACTTCTTTAAGATATATTTGTAAAAAATAAATTATTTGTAGCCTAAAAAATAATTTGTATTAAAAAAACAGAAATGAAATTTATAGTATCGAGTTCGTATTTACTAAAACAACTACAAGTTTTAGGAAGTGTTATCAACAACAGTAATACATTACCAATTTTAGATAATTTTTTATTTGAATTAAATTCGAAAGAATTAACAGTTTCGTCCTCCGATTTAGAAACTACAATGTCAGCCTTGTTAGAGATAGAATCTACCGATAAAGGTAGTGTGGCTGTACCCGCAAAATTGCTTTTAGATATTTTAAAAACGTTTCCAGAGCAACCCTTAACCTTTACTGTAGAAGAAAATAGCACGATAGAAATAAGCTCAAATTCTGGTAAATATGCTATTGCTTATGCACCTGGAGAAGAGTTTCCAAAATCTATTTTACTAGAAGAACCTTCGACAACTTTAGTGCCAGCAGAGGTGTTAAATATTGCTATAAGCAAAACAATTTTTGCCGCAGGAAATGATGATTTACGCCCAGTAATGTCTGGTGTTTTCTTTCAATTTTCGTCAGAAGGTTTAATATTTGTGGCAACCGATGCTCATAAATTAGTAAAATATGCACGTACAGATGTAAAAGCATCGCAAGTAACAGATTTTATTATGCCAAAAAAACCATTAAATATTTTAAAAAGTATTTTAGGGGTTTCGGATGCCGAGGTAAAAATTGATTATAACGATTCTAATGCTACTTTTTCTTTTGAAAATTATATTTTAACCTGCCGATTGATTGATGGAAAATATCCAAATTATGAAGCCGTTATACCTAAAGAAAATCCAAATAAATTATTGATTGATAGAGTACAATTTTTAAACTCTGTAAGACGAGTTGCCATATTTTCTAATAAAACAACACATCAAATTAGATTAAAAATTGCAGGTGCCGAATTGAATATTTCTGCCGAAGATATTGATTATTCTAACAAAGCAGAAGAACGGTTAACCTGCGATTATCAAGGTGAGGATATGCAAATAGGATTCAACTCTCGTTTTCTTTTAGAAATGTTGAATAACCTACAATCTGACGAAATCCAATTAGAAATGTCGATGCCAAACAGAGCGGGGATTTTAACTCCAGTCGATGGTTTAGATGAAGGCGAAACAGTTACTATGCTGGTAATGCCTGTAATGTTAAATAACTAAAATACACTAACCATTATACCTTTGAACCGTAATTTTGAAAGAAGTTACGGTTTTTTTTATTCTTCAAAATGCTTCCTTCCTTTTATTAATATCATAGGCTATAGTCTAAAACTTATATTGAAAAACTTAAAAACATAGAAAATAAAATTATTAAAAGAGTTTTGCTTTATATAGAATTTATAGCTATGTGAAAAAATAAATTTCTATTTTATTCTTATTCAGAAGAATAATCTATGCTTCTGTGGGTTAAAATTAAATATACATTTTAGGCTAAAGCCAATTTATACTATTTTACTTACTTTAGCAAAACTAAACAAATGCTATGGCAACGTATATAATTGAAACAGAAGGACTGAATTTTCAATATTCTAAGAATAAAAAAGTGTTAGATAATATTTCTATCCATGTGCCCAAAGGCTCCATTTACGGATTTTTAGGTCCGAATGGCGCTGGAAAATCTACCACAATGCGATTACTTACAGGAATTATCCCCGAACAAGGCAATGCCATCAAGCTTTTTGAGAATCCGTTGCAAGAACAGCTTCCATTGGTTTTTACAAAAATTGGTTCCCTGGTAGAATCGCCAGCACTCTATTTGCATTTGAGCGGTATTGACAATTTGAAATATATTGCCAAACTCCGCAACATCTCTGAAGAAAAAATTCGCGAAACACTAGAATTAGTAGATTTGTCTCGAGATGGCAAACGCAAAGCCAAACAATATTCACTAGGAATGAAACAACGTTTGGCAATAGCCATGGCATTATTGAGCAATCCCGAATTGTTATTGTTAGACGAGCCCGTTAATGGCTTAGATCCGAACGGAATTATCGATATTAGAAAATTACTTATCAAACTTAATAAAGAAAAAGGCGTAACCATATTTGTGTCTAGCCATTTGCTTCCTGAAATTGAAAAAATGTGTACGCATGTAGGAATAATCAGCAAAGGGAAATTATGCTTTGAAGGCACCATGCAAGAACTTTCAAAAGCTGCGGGACTTTGTAAGATTCAGGTTACTCTGGATGATGCTTCAAAATGGCAATCCGAATTAGAAAGTCACTTTAAAAATGTGAATCTAATTGCGCAAAACCAACTCACATTAGACATTGGTAACAAAGACAACATTCCTGAATTTATCAAAAACCTAATTTCAAAAAATGCCGCTGTATATGAAGTAAAAATCGTTGATGGGTTAGAAGAATGGTTCATGACTATAACTAATGAAAATCGTACCGATGAAAAATAATATCACCAATTTTATCACAGCACTAAAAGCCGAAAATATCAAAAAAAGAGGCACCGGTTTTTATTGGACCAGTTCCATGTTGGGAACCATTTCGCCTATCTTGTATTTTGTGATTTTGACCGTGATGAGTACAGACGAAATCAAATCAGAGATACCAACAAATTTTTATCAGATTTTTATCAATGAAGCAGTAAATCCGTTTGTATATTTCTTTTTTCCTTTACTAATTATCATCACCGTAAGTCGCATTTCTCAATTAGATCATAAAAACGGAGGTTGGCAATTGATGGAAACCCAACCCGTTACTAAATTTTCTATTTATTTCTCCAAATTCTGCACTCTCCTACTTGCAAATCTAATTTCGATTGTTTCTTTCATAATCGTTTCTTTGTTTTTAGGCTGGGTATTGTCTTTCATAATTACTGTGCCTAAAATGTCTATAATGACATTACCTTTCGGATATATCTTTCATCTTATTCTTCGATTATTTTTAGCATCCTTGTTGATAACTTCGCTTCAGTATATCATTTCGGTTTTGATTCCGAGTTTTATCTGGTCTATAGTTATTGGCTTTTTTGGGTTGTTACTAACTGTTTTTTTAGAACCTTTCAATTTGACACCCGTTTGGTATCCTTATAAAATCTTAAACAAAATTGCGACAAATCATGATGGCAGCGATGTGGGTCATTGGTTTACTTTTACTGAGTATGTAAGCGTGACTTTAAGCATCGTTTTATTGTATATTGGGTTCAATTGGTACCGAAATAAAACCCTGAAACTCACTTTTAACACAACCTCAAAAATTATAAGCCTGTCAATTGTATTATTGGTTTTCGGTGGTTTGACTTATTGGTTATTGCGTCTCAATCAAATGCCCAATTATAATAAGACTGTATTTTGCGGAACTATTGACAGCAAGAATAAATTACATACGATTTATATTAAAGATAATACTGTTCAAGACACAATAGCTACAATTCTCATAAAAGACAATGCATTCCATTTTACTTTCGACAAAAAGGTTATTCCCGACAACTATACTTTTGTAATCGATGGAAAATATGGCGAAAATTTCTTTTTTGGTGAACATGACAGCATTTATATTGATGGTCAAATTTTTGGTGAAAAATCTAAATTTAAAATAAAAGGAACTCGATTAGCAGAAAATCAAATAGAAAAAAAATCTAACGAAGAATGGAGCATGGTTTCCTTTTATTTAAATGAAAATAAAAATCTAGATAAACCTGATATTATTATCGATGCATTATACAAAGAATGGAAAGAAGCTATGGAGGCTTCCGACAAGTTCAAAACGGTAGACAATTATATTCCGAAAAATGATTTTACAGAGCGTGATCAAAAATTGATTACTACAAAATATCTCAATATGTGGAATGACTTGGTAAAAAAACGAGCGGCATTATATCCGAATCAAAAAACCAAAGGCGGCGCTAAAATTGCTGAAATTCAAAAAAATCTATCGCTTACCGATGAAAGTTTGTTGAGCAGTAAAGAATATTTTGCTTATTTAACAAGCCAATTAATTACCAAAAACCATGACGATATTGACGATGACACCAAATCAATTTTAGCAATATCCCAAATGAAAAGTGGTTCGTTTAAAGATAAAATGTTGTATTGGCAAATCAGTAAAATTATTGAAGAAGCTTCTACAGCCAAAGAAAGAAACGATTTTGTTGCCAAATACATCACTCAATGCAGCAACCCTAATTATCAACGAAAAATAAATTACGTTAATAAGTTAGCCGAAAGTTTAGGTAAAGGCAATCCAGCACCAATTTTTGAGGCAGTTACTATTGCAGGTAAACCTACGACTCTTGCAAATTTAAAAGGTAAATTTGTAATGCTAGATGTTTGGGCAACTTGGTGTGGTCCTTGTAGAGAACAATCGCCTTATTTTGAAAAATTTGCCATCAAATATAAAAAAGAAAAGGTGCAGTTTGCAGCTCTTAGCACCGATGAAAACTTTCAAAAATGGTATATCGCAGCCAAAACTAAATCGAAATCTGTATTGCAATTGCACGCACTTGATTTAGCAAAGTTTAGCAAAGACTATAATTTAGCATCAATCCCAAGATTTATACTGATTGATCCTAACGGAAATTTTATAAATGCTAAAATGCCAAATCCAAGCGATCCAGCCTTTGAAATGATCCTGCGAAAAGCTATGCAGTTGCCCGACGAAGAATAGAATAATCTTTTTATAGTTTAGTATCTTTGCCAAAAAAGTATAAAAGAAATGATTTCACAAGAAACTATTGTAGCACTCGCAACACCATCTGGTGCTGGTGCAATTGCTATTATTAGAATGTCTGGTAACCATGCAATTTCTATTGCTTCAGATGTATTTCAATCGGTTTCTGGTAAAAATATTGCCTCTCAAAAAACGCACACAATTCATCTTGGAACTATTGTTGACGATACTAAAATTTATGACCAAGTTTTAGTTTCTATATTCAAAAATCCAAATTCGTATACTGGAGAAGATGTAATTGAAATTTCGTGTCACGGCTCAACATTTATTCAGCAACAAATTATTCAATTATTGCTTCGCAAAGGTTGTCGTATGGCACAAGCTGGCGAATTTACGCTTCGTGCATTCTTGAACGGAAAACTTGATTTATCTCAAGCCGAAGCAGTTGCCGACTTAATTTCGAGCGATAATGAAGCTTCTCATCAAATAGCAATGCAACAAATGCGCGGAGGATTTAGTAATGAAATTTCAAAATTACGCGAAGAATTATTAAATTTTGCATCGTTAATCGAATTAGAATTAGATTTTGCCGAAGAAGATGTAGCCTTTGCCGATAGAACTCAATTTCATGATTTATTGAATAGAATTGAATTTGTTTTAAAACGATTAATCGATTCGTTTGCAGTTGGAAACGTTATTAAAAACGGAATTCCAGTTGCTATTGTGGGTGAACCCAATGTTGGAAAATCAACCTTGTTAAACGCTTTATTAAACGAAGAAAGAGCCATTGTTTCTGAAATTGCAGGAACAACTCGAGATACTATCGAAGATGAATTAACAATTGGTGGCATAGGTTTCAGGTTTATCGATACAGCAGGAATTCGCGAAACTATTGACGTTGTAGAAAGCATCGGAATTAAAAAAACATTTGAAAAAATTGAGCAAGCGCAAGTTGTACTTTATTTAGTTGACAGTACTGTCACACTGAGCGCAGTCGAAGTGCTTGTTATTGAAATTCAGAAAATAAAAAATAAATTTCCATTAAAAACAATTGTAATTATTGTCAATAAAAAGGATTTAATTTCAGATGATAAACAAAATATTCTAAGCCAAAAATTATCAATCAACAATCAACTTTCAACGATTTTTATTTCTGCCAAAAACAAAACAGGAATAAACGAACTCAAAAGCCTATTGCTCTCGTATGTAAACACTGGCGCATTAAGAAATAACGAAACAATAATCACAAATACAAGACATTACGACTCATTACTAAAAGCTTTGGAAGAAATTCAGAAAGTCAAATTTGGTTTACAATCTAATATTCCATCCGACTTAATGGCAATTGATATTCGTCAGGCCCTTTATTACTTTGGCGAGATAACCGGAGAAGTTACAAACGATGAGTTACTTGGCAATATTTTTGCAAATTTCTGTATCGGAAAGTAACTGCGTATTTCAAACATCCATACTTCTACACTCCAAGTTCAGTAAACAAAGGGATTGACACGGTTCAATGCGTACTTTTGTTTACCCTTATTTACTATATTTTTGTTGTTAATTTTGATACTCTGTTGTTTCATCGGACTCTTTTTATGAATTTTAGGTTACTCTTATGAGTTTTTAACTGCTATTTAATGGTAAATACTGCTAAATACAGACAAATATAGGGAGAGATTATTAGTAGTAACAAAAGAAGTAATTAAAAATGAGCAGTAATATTAGGATTAAAAGGGTTTGTCAATTTTGTAAACTAACTTTTGTTGCAAAAACTTTTAGCACAAAATATTGTTCCCACAGTTGTAATTCAAAGGACTATAAACGAAAAATAAAAGAGGAAAGAATTAGTGCAGTCGATAAAGAAGTAAAAATCGAAAAGACTTTTAAAAAATCTCCAAAAGCAGAATTCAACTTTGAATTGTTAAACCAAAAACCCTATCTAAATATTGCGGAAGTTTGTATCTTACTGAATATTTGTGATTCCACTATTAGAAAGTATTTGAAAAATGGTTTACTTCCAAGCCTACGAATTGGGAAAAAACATATTATTAAAAAATCAGATTTAGAAAACTTTACACGGTCTTAAT
>JANXVF010000102.1 GCA_025351785.1 Flavobacterium sp. | reverse complement strand
TCGGCTAAAACAATAACTTTATTGTCTTTCATTTCGATAGTTCCCGATATGATATCTAAAGTATAATTTTGGTCGTTTACTTTTGTAAATTTTCCTTGTAAAGATTCGCTTTCAAACTTAAAATTAGGTGCAGTTATTTTTACTGTTCCTCGTTTTAGGATTGAAACTATTGGTGCGTGGTTGTTCAAAATTTGAAATGATCCATCAACTCCTGGTAGTGTTACTGATGTAACTTCGCCTTTGAATAGTTGTGATTCTGGTGATACTATTTCTAAAATCATATTTCTTAGTGATTAGTGATTAGTGATTAGTGATTAGCAAGTAACTGAATACTGTGACTGATTACTAAACACTAATTTAAGCTTCTGCTAACATTTTTTGTCCTGCTTCTATGGCATCTTCTATAGAACCTTTTAGGTTAAATGCAGCTTCTGGCAAATGGTCTAATTCGCCATCAATAATCATATTAAAACCTTTAATAGTATCTTTAATATCAACTAAAACTCCTTTTAATCCGGTAAATTGTTCTGCAACGTGAAACGGTTGAGATAAGAAACGTTGTACTCGACGTGCTCTTGAAACTGAAAGTTTATCCTCTTCTGACAATTCTTCCATTCCTAAAATCGCAATAATATCTTGTAACTGTTTGTATTTTTGTAAAATTTCTTTTACTCGTTGTGCACAATCGTAATGATCTTTACCTAAAATTTCTGGAGTTAAAATTCTTGAAGTAGAATCTAGTGGGTCTACCGCAGGATAAATTCCTAACTCGGCAATTTTACGAGATAATACTGTTGTTGCATCAAGGTGAGCAAAAGTTGTAGCTGGTGCAGGATCTGTTAAATCATCTGCTGGTACATAAACTGCTTGCACAGAAGTAATAGATCCTTTTTTGGTTGATGTTATACGTTCTTGCATAGCACCCATTTCTGTTGCTAATGTTGGTTGATATCCTACGGCTGAAGGCATACGCCCTAAAAGTGCCGAAACTTCTGAACCTGCTTGTGTAAATCTAAAAATATTATCTACAAAGAAAAGTACATCTTTTCCTTGATCAGAACCTGCACCATCACGGAAATATTCGGCAATAGAAAGTCCAGAAAGTGCAACTCTTGCTCTTGCTCCTGGTGGTTCATTCATTTGTCCGAAAACAAAAGTAGCTTTTGACTCTCTCATTCCTGGCATATCAACTTTGCTCAAATCCCAACCTCCATTTTCCATAGAGTGCATAAAATCGTCGCCATATTTTATAATTCCAGATTCTAACATTTCGCGAAGTAAGTCGTTTCCTTCTCGAGTACGTTCTCCTACTCCTGCAAAAACTGAAAGTCCGCCGTGACCCTTTGCAATGTTGTTTATTAATTCCTGAATCAATACTGTTTTTCCAACACCTGCTCCACCAAACAATCCAATTTTTCCTCCTTTAGAGTAAGGTTCGATCAAATCGATAACTTTTATTCCTGTAAAAAGCACTTCAGATGACGTTGATAAATCTTCAAATCGTGGCGCTTGACGGTGAATTGACATTCCGTTTTCGCCTGTTTTTGGTAATTCTCCAAGTCCATCAATCGCATCTCCAATTACGTTGAATAATCGTCCGTAAACATCAGCGCCAATTGGCATTTGTATTGGGTTTCCAGTTGATAAAACATCAACTCCTCGAGCTAATCCATCAGTTGAATCCATTGATATTGTACGAACAGTATCTTCTCCAACATGCGATTGTACTTCAAGTATTAATTTTGTACCATCTTTTTTTATGATTTCTAACGAATCGTAAATTTTTGGTAATTCAGCATCTTTACTGTTAAAAACTACATCTACTACCGGTCCGATGATTTGTGAAACTTTTCCTATTGCTTTTGACATTGCTTATGTATTTATTAAATAGCGTATTAGAAATAAAAAAACTTGACGTTTTTTCAAGGTGCAAAGATAATTTTTCTATTTTGAAAAATCAATACTAAAACCCTATTTTTTTTATATAAAATTTGATTAATATTTTGTGTTTCTATTTGAGTATCGATAAATGTGTAATAAATCGGTTTTAGTTTAAATTTTCTATAACTTTATCTTTAGGATATTTTACTTTGTAGCTTATTCTTATTTTTTTAGTTTCATTTGCCTCTAAATTCAAATTCCAAATCAAAATTCCTGTCTCAGAATTCACTTTTGCTTTTCCGTCATCCAATAATTCAATGGTAATTTCTTTATCTGTACTTAACGGATATTGGTCTTTCAATATCATTACAATGGCTTCTTTTTTGTTATTTCTAACCGTTATATCGTAAGTAAAAGTTTGTTCTTTATATGAAGATAAAAATTTGGTACCCGATTTATCTACAATTTTTTCTCTTTTTATTGCTATTTTTTTATCTCTTCCCATGCCCAAACTCAATGTATCGGTGGTTTGATTTGGATTGATATTAGTTTTCCCTACATACATATTTTCAAAAATAATGTTTGCAACACCCGGCAATAAATTGTATTTTGAATAATCGTTTATTTCGGCAATCAAAAATGCTTCATTATCAACTCTTGGAACTGCAAAATATTTGTAGGTTGCAGGTAGCTTTAATTCCTTCATGGCAACGCTGTGAATTTTTCCGTTTGATAAAACATCATAGGGAATATCGATATCAAATGTGACGTTTAGTTGATTTTCTGTGATAGATGTGTAATCGTCCATTTGTTTGGTTGTAACTACTACCACACCGTTTTTACCTTGCTCCCCATAAAGTGCTGTTCCTTGGGCTCCTTTAACAATATTGGTGCTTTTTATTGACTCTGGAGGAAGCGTTGCTAGTATTTCAGCCGTCGATATTTGCCCATCTATAACAATTAAGGCATTACTACCTCTAGCTAAAGATCTTGATCCTCTCAACACAATTCTAGAATTACTTTCTCTAGCTATTATTCTCCCATTTGGTAAAGTATCAAATTTTTGATAGTTATCATCGATCTTTAATCCACTTACTTTGCCTTCTAGGGCCATAACAGGACTTGAATTTTTATTGTAAATATTTCCTCTATAATAATTAGAATCTTCAAAATTTAAAAACCAAGAATTCAAATCAGGTTGCTGGTTACTTTGATTTGGGTTCCCACTTGACAATGTTAATTTCACTTTTTTCCAATCAATCCCCGAGTTTTGAACCACCTGAGCTTTATAAATCATATTTATAGGTGTGGTTGTGTTTTCTGCTTTCAAATCATAAAATGGCGACCAAGTGGCGGTGTTAGTAATATATGAAATATTAAAAGTAACTGGTTCGGCAATTTCATTCATGACTTGAAGCACTATTTTTCCCGATGATAATTTGTCTTCCTTTTGTGAGTTTACTTCTAACTTATCTTTAAGAATTTGTAATTTAAGTTCAAGTTGCACTGTTTTTTCACTCAAATCTGTTATATTGTAGGCAAGTTCGGTTCGCTTAGTTTTATAAAAATCTACTAATTTCATTAACTCGGTTACGTTAAGTCCAGAATTTACTCCTGCTACATTTTGATTAGAATCTAATAAATTTATGGTTTGGTTTGTTGAGTTTGTCAAAATTGCCATTTTCTTCAATTCTTTTTCAACTAGAGTGATGCTGTCTCTAACTTTTTTTATGGCTGGGTTTGTCTCATCTATATCAAATTCAGATATATAATTATTTGTAAACTGAACAGACAAGACGGTTACCGAGTTTGGCACACCAACTTGAATCGTATTTTCATTTAAATAATTGGCAACATTTTTAATAACTACTTCGCTAGTACCAACAGGCAAATTTAAACTAGCGGTTTCAGTTAGTAAAGCCGCATTAAAATAAACTGTAGCAGCTTTGACTTTTGCAGTTGTAAAAACCGATTTTTGAGAAAATAAGAGTGATGGAAACACTAAAATTAAAATAAATAATTTTTTCATAAATGTTTTTTTTTGAAATGAAAAGGCAAAATATAATTTAGATAAACCTTGAAATATGAAAGACTATTAGACAAATAAATTATCAACAATTTCTTCTATTTTTGATACTAAAACAATTTTTATTCCCGGATATTTGGTCGCTATTTTATTATATTTTGAGATAAAAATGGTTGCAAAACCAAGTTTTTCTGCTTCCTGAATTCGTTGTTCTACTCTATTTACAGGTCTTATTTCGCCCGAAAGTCCTACTTCGCCAGCAAAACAAATTTCTTTACTCACCGCTATATCTTCGTTTGATGACAAAATAGATGCTACAACAGCTAAATCTATTGCTGGATCATCGACAGAAATACCACCTGTAACATTTAAAAAAACATCTTTGGTTCCTAGCCTGAAACCTGCTCTTTTTTCTAAAACAGCTAGCAACATGTTGAGTCTTTTTGCATTATAACCCGTTGTACTTCGTTGTGGCGTCCCATAAACTGCAGTCGAAACAAGAGCCTGAATTTCAATCATTAAAGGGCGCATTCCTTCGAGTGTTGAAGCAATTGCAGTTCCCGAAAGTTCCTCTTGACGGTGCGAAAGTAAAATTTCGGAAGGATTAGATACTTCTCGCAATCCTGATCCTTGCATTTCATAAATTCCGAGTTCGGCAGTTGACCCAAATCTGTTTTTTAACGATCGTAAAATTCTATAAACATGATTTCTGTCGCCTTCAAATTGCAAAACAGTATCGACCATGTGTTCTAAAATTTTTGGTCCTGCTATACTTCCATCTTTTGTAATGTGACCGATTAAAATAACTGGAACGTTTGTTTCTTTTGCAAATTTTATTAGCTCAGCAGTACATTCTCTAATTTGAGAAATGCTTCCTGGGGAGGATTCAATATAATCTGTATGAAGGGTTTGAATTGAGTCTATAATTACAATTTCAGGTTGCATTTCCTGAATTTGTTTGAATATATTTTGAGTTTTTGTTTCGGTAAGAATGTAACAATTATCACCAGTTGAAGTGATTCTTTCGGCTCTCATCTTTATCTGTTTCTGACTTTCTTCGCCAGAAACATATAATGTTTTGTATGGCAATTTTAATGATATTTGTAATAATAATGTGCTTTTACCTATGCCTGGTTCACCACCCAAAAGTATAAGTGAGCCTGGTACAATGCCGCCACCAAGCACTCGATTTAGTTCGGCATCAATAGTATCCATTCTGACTTCCTGAGCGGTATTAATCTCAGCAATTTTTAAGGGCTTTGTTGCTTTTTTAACTTCGATTGACGCAGGTTTCCAGCTTGTTTTCTCCTCTTTTTCTATAACTTCCTCAACAACTGTATTCCATTCTTTGCAAGCATTGCATTGCCCTTGCCATTTAGAATATTGAGACCCACAATTTTGACAAAAAAAAGAAGTTTTTAATTTTGCCATTTCACTACTTTTTTTTGGGTGTTTTTAGTGGTCCTGTAGTTTCTGTTTGAACTGGATTTTCTGTTTGTGTGGGAGTTTCTGTAGGAGCAACATCTGTGGTTGTAGCTTCTGTTGTGCCAGATTTTCCTGATTTACTTTTTACACTGCCTTTGAGTTGATCTGCTTTATCTAACATCATATCCTTTGTTAAATCGCCAATAGGTTCATATTGAAAAGCATTTTGATACGTCTTTGATGCTCTTTTTAGGTCGCCTGTTTTTTCATAAAACATAGCCAAATGATAATCGCCAAGCATAGTTTTAGGATACATTTTATGAGATAACTGCGATAGTTTTTCAAACTCACCGTAGGCTTTGTTTTTTAAAATCGCAGCTTCAATAGCTTTAAAATCATTGTATCTTATGTTCATTTTGAAACCCAATGTTTTTTGCATAGCATCATATTTTGAGGTCAAATAATTCACATACCCTGACGTTAATGGAAGAATTTTTTCTTGAAATTCTATAGTTGTAATAGGTTGATAAGACGCAAAAAATTGATAAAGAGCGTCTGGAATGGAGTGTAAAACTAATGAATAATGTGTTGCTCCTTTTATTTCATCAAATTGATAATTTAAACTTGCATTTTTTGCTGTTTTTACATTTTCATCAAAAATTTTTATTTTGTCTTTCATTTTTTTAATATCGCCATCAGCTGATGAAACATAATAAAAAATATTTTGCTTAAAAGTAGCTAAACGTCCCGGAAGTAAATTTTCCATTTCCAAAGGCAATTCGGGACTTAATGAAATGTATGCATTAAAAACTGGGTCATCTTTGTATAAATAAAAATTTAAAAATCCTGCAGTAAAATCGTGACCTGCAATAATTTTGAAAGGTGCTACTCGATATTTTTGTTGCATATAAGAAACTAATTCTGAGCCAATAAATTCATAAAATTTACCTCCTGATTCGTCCGGAAGTCCTGTTAAAGCATCGACACTGCAATCTGTTTGTCGTTCATTATTTTGATTTTGAACAACGCCAACAATAATAACTTCGGGTAAATCGTCCCAATAGTTACCATAACTCAAAGCTCCGTAGAACGCATCAAAAAGATAATCTCCATCTAATAAAACTAGTAAAGGATAACTTTTTTTTGAATCTTTTTTATAAGATGGTGGAAGCGAAATTATTAAATTTCTAGTTTTATCGAGCTTTTTTGATACTATACTGTCTCTAAATTTTTGACAAAATCCTGAAATTGAAAAAGAGATAAGCACTAATAAAAATATTTTCTTCATGTTTTGTATGTTTTGATTTATCAAAAATTTAATGTCAAGCAATATAACTAATTATTTTATACTTAAAATAGCACAAAATAAAAATTACATAATATTAACATTGTTTGAATTAATTTAAATTCTATTTATAAAAATTATTTTTTAATTGTTATGTTCAATTTCCAAAATAATGTCTATAATCCGTTCAGATGATTTTCCGTCCCAGAGTGTTGGTATTTTTTTTTCAGACATACCATATTTTAAAAATTTTGAAAACTCTACCATTAAATTCTCAATCGATATTCCTACTAAAATATTTGTGCCAATAGATACAGTTTCTGGTCGTTCTGTTGTGGTTCTCATTGTAAAACAAGGAATTCCTAAAACGGTTGTTTCTTCAGAAATTCCGCCCGAATCAGTAATAACTGCAAAACTATTTTTTACTAAAAACATAAAATTCAAATAACTTTGAGGTTCAACCAGAATGATATTTCTAAAATTTAAACTTTTTTCGCCCAATATAGATTTAGTTCTTGGATGTATAGGAAAAATTATTTTTTTATCAACAACCATTTCATCAATTCCTTGAAGTAGATTTAATAACGATTTTTCTTCATCTACATTTGAAGGTCGATGTAGGGTTAATACAATGAAATTTTTAGATTTTAGATCGAATTTTGTCCAAAAAATTGGTGCTTTAAATCGATCTAGATTTTGAATTAAAGTGTCAATCATTACATTTCCAACAAAATACACATGTTTTGGATTTGAACCAATTTTAATTAAATTTTCGTTGGCTAGAGTTGACGTTGTAAAAAAATAGTCAGAAATAGAATCTGTCACCATTCGATTAATTTCTTCTGGCATGGTTAAATCGCCTGACCGTATTCCTGCTTCGACATGAGCTACTTTTATATTAAACTTTTTTGCTACAATTGCACAAGCCATCGTCGAATTTACATCGCCAACCACTAAAACTAAATTGCACAAATTTTGAAGTAATTCTTGCTCAAAAGCTACCATAATTGCAGCTGTTTGAACTGATTGAGAGCCACTTTTTACCTCCAAATTTGCATTAGGATGCGGAATATTTAATTCTTCAAAAAAAGTATCACTTAGGTTTTTATCATAATGTTGACCTGTATGAACTAATCTAAAAGTGATGTTTTTGCCTTCTGATTGCTTTTTTTGAATTGCATTAATAATTGGAGCTATTTTTATGAAATTTGGCCTTGCTCCTGCCACTATTGTTATTTTCATTTATTCTGAATTTGTTTCAGAATCTTTTCATCTTCTGAATTATAATGTCAATTTTGTTTCAGTATTTGTTAATTTTTATTAAATTTTGATAACTTATTTTATGTTATCAAGTTTTAAATTTGAGGTTATAAATTATGACTTACAATTGCTTGATCAGCGAAACAAACTGTTTTAATTTTCCACTTTTACTGCGTTGTAAATTATCTTTTCTTGTAAAATTAAATAGTAATCCATTTTCTAAATATGTCGTTATTGCTTTTTCAATATTCAGAATTTGCTTATCGGTTAAAACTATTTCACTTACATATTCAATTTCAAAAGTATCTGTTTTGGTTTGTTTTATAACGAATTCTTTTACATTTCCATCATCTTCGATTATGCTTTTAGTAACGTAATAAAAAGTCAATCCTGGCGCAATTTTACCGCTTGGAAGTACAGCAACATCATTAGTTCTTCCAATTAATTTTTTTAAAATTGGTTTTTTAAAGGTGCTTTTCTCGTCCAAAATCCCAACATCGCCAATGTCATATCTAATAAAAGGATGTGCTTTGTTATATAATGAAGTAATCACAATTTTGCCTTCTTTTCCGTAAGGTAAAACGGTATTATTTTCATCTAAAATTTCTACAAATAAGGTTTCACTATTTACTTGCCAATCACCTTTTGGGTTTTGAAACGCAATCAAATCTAGCTCAGAAGCTCCATATTCATTTATTATTGGCACTCCAAAATATGTTTCCATCAAAATTTTATCGGCTTCAAATAACATTTCGGAGGTTACAACACAACATTTTAAAGTCGGACAAACCGAAGTTAAAACAATATTTTTCTTTTGAAGAAATTTTGCAAATAAAACAATAGAAGAAGTGTAACCATTTATGTAATCAAATTTTTTTTGATGAAATTTTTTTAGTGTCTTTTCTAGAAAAGTGTCTGACAAATCAAAAATTGGAAAACGATAACTGTTTTTCAAAAAATCTTTAAACCGCTCTTTTTTATTTCCAATAAAATCTAATGGTATTCCGTAAAACCTTGCTTGCTTAGACGAATTAAAATCAATATTAAACCAACCAAATTTTGAAATTATATTTGCCCAAGTTATAGCGTGGCAAAATTTATCTTTAGCAAAAATAAATGGATCACCACTAGAACCTGAAGTTTTATTTACATAAACATTTTTAAGTGTAAAACCATCTGAAAGTCTTTCTGACAAGGGTTTTTGAAAGTCTTTTTTTGTTTGAATAGGGATTTTTTCCCAATTTTCAAATATACTTTGTCCAACAAATTCCCTATACGATTTATTAATTTTTAAATGATAATCTACGATTTGATTTCGTTTTTCGACGACAAATTTTTGATAATCAATTTCTGGAATAGCAACCGTTTTATCTAATTCGGAAATTGCTTTCTTAATTGGAAAACCGTTTAGTGCCAACGAAATATTAAAAAATTTGAGCATTCGACAAAAAAAAGGGCTGCAAGTACAGCCCTATATTTTTAATTAAAATTAATTAGTTTTTGATAATTTTGATGGTTTTTGTAGCCAAATCAGACGTGGATAATTTAAAGAAATAAACGCCACTTGATAATGATGCTATTGAAATTGAATTTTCAACGCCGTTAAAAGATTTTTCTAAAAGAACTTTACCTGTTATATTAATTACTTGCAAAGAATAAGAATCGTCAAATGAGTTTATTGTAATATCACCATTAGTTGGATTTGGAGAAAGCTTGAAGTTATTTTCTTTAGAAAAAGTTTCATTTGCTAGGTTGCCACTAAATTTAAATATACCACCAGCTGTTGATGATGTATTAAATCCTGCACTCCAACCAGTTGTTGGATTTAAAAAAACATTAAATCCTCGTTGAGTTCCTGTATCTATTGATGTGAATGAAGTTCCGTTATTTGTGCTGTAAGATGAACCTGCAACAGAGGGTGCAGTAGCATTTTGACCTGTTGCAACAATAGTATTTGTTCCAGGAATGTAGCTTAAAAGTCTGTTATAACCTCCTGAAAAAGTTGATGCTGCCGACCAAGTTGTACCTCCGTCTGTAGTTGTGTAAAATGAAATTACAGTTCCAGCAGTTTTAAGTAAACATCCGTTTGTAGGAGTGCTAAAATCTATAGCACCACTTTGGGCTGCACCTCCAAAATCTGTTAAAGGGGCCTGAGAAACTGTCCAAGTTGTTCCCATATCTGGCGTTCTGTAAAGTCTGCCACTTGAAGTTGTAAACCATAAATTAGGGCCAACTGCCGCATAACCACCAGTATAAGAAGCCTCATTTGTTAAAGGATTAGGTAAACTTGCAGCTGGGACTTGTGTCCATGTTGTTCCTCCGTCTGTAGTTTTATAAACTTCAAATTCTCCACCCACTGGATCGCCAATAGTTATCCCATTATTTGCATCAAAAAAATGTACACTATCAAAATAAGCTCCTGTCGCTGTATATGCAGTTGCATTTTGTGCTACCCAAGTTGCACCACCATCTGATGTTTTAAAAACTCCACCCAAACCTGCTGTGCTATTTACACTTCCTACCCATGCAGTGGTTGCGCTAATAGGAGAAATGTTAGTAATTAAATTTGTGGTGTTACCAACATTTATAGTCCCTGGAGTCCAAGTTGTTCCTCCATTTGTAGTTTTTGTAAATTCTTGAACTGTAGTAGCTGCAGTAGTACCGTCATAAGCAAGTGCCCAAACTGTATTTGCATCTACAATTTTAATGTCGTTTAGTCCTCTTGACGCAGCTGTGAAACCGGTAGACTGGGTAATCCACGATTGAGCTTGAAGAGATTTACCAAAAAATAGGAATGTAATTAAAAGTAAAAGTTTTTTCATAATTTAGATTTTTGTTAAAGTTTTAAAATCCAAATTTAATAAATAATTATTTAAAATTACTTTAATTTAATTAAAACTCTATTTTTACATTTTTCTATACAATATCATATTTAATAAACAATTTAATGAAAATTCTATTATTAGGTTCTGGGGGCAGAGAACATGCTTTAGCTTGGAAAATGTTACAAAGTCCGAAATGTGATGCGCTTTATGTTGCACCAGGAAACGCAGGTACCGCTATAATTGCTTCAAATGTTTCTTTAGACATATTAGATTTTGAACAAATAAAACAATTTGTCATAGAAAAAAATATAGAAATGATTGTTGTAGGGCCAGAAGATCCGTTAGTTTTAGGGATTTACGATTTTTTTAAAAATGACCCTAAATTAAATACAATTCCTGTTATTGGACCTTCAAAAAATGGCGCGCAACTTGAAGGAAGTAAAGAATTTGCAAAAAAATTTCTGATAAATCATAAAATTCCGACGGCACGTTATGATAGTTTTACCTCTCAAACTGTCGAAAACGGTTTTAAATTTTTAGAAACTTTGCAATCACCCTATGTTTTAAAAGCAGACGGACTTGCCGCCGGAAAAGGAGTTTTAATAATTAATGATTTAGAAGAAGCAAAAACAGAATTAAAAAACATGCTTATTCATTCTAAATTTGGAAAAGCTAGCGAAAAAGTAGTTATTGAAGAATTTCTTGACGGAATTGAACTAAGTTGTTTTGTTTTGACAGATGGTAAAAATTATAAAATTCTTCCAACTGCTAAAGATTATAAACGTATCGGCGAAGGAGACACAGGATTAAATACCGGAGGTATGGGAGCTGTTTCTCCAGTGCCATTTGCAAGTGAAATTTTATTGAAAAAAATAGAACATCGTATCGTGAAACCCACTATCGAAGGTTTGCAAAAAGATGGAATTGAATATAAAGGATTTATTTTTATAGGATTAATAATTGTAAACGAAGAACCAATTGTTATTGAATATAATGTTAGAATGGGCGATCCAGAAACTGAAGTTGTGATTCCGAGATTAAAAACAGATTTAGTAGCTCTTTTTGAAGGCGTAGCAAATCAAAAATTAAATGAAATTTCGATAGAATATGATAAACGAAGTGCGACAACAGTAATGATAGTTTCTGGCGGTTACCCAGAAGAATTTGAAAAAGGTTTTGAAATTTCAGGATTAGAATCTATTCGAGATTCGATTGCTTTTCATGCTGGTACAAAATTAGAAAACGGAAAAATTATTAGTAATGGTGGTCGTGTTGTTGCTATCACATCGTTTGGAGAAAATTTTTCTGAAGCCATAAAAAAATCCTATCAAAATATAGAAAAATTACATTTTGATAAGATGTATTTCAGAAAAGATATCGGTTTAGACTTACTTTAAAAAAGAGTGAGCAGTTGTGTCTTGATTGTTTGATTCGTCTTTGTTGTGAATATTTAATTGTTTACACCAATACACAATATAATAAGCACAAATTCCCATTAAAATCCAACTTACGATATTGGCTCCAAACCAAGATGATAATTCTAATTTTCTTAAAAAGTTTTGTGGAATAAAAAATATATTTTCAAAAACCCACTGAATTCCTTCAAAAAATGCTTTCATTTTTAAACAAGTATTATATTTACACCACAAAAGTATAAAATATCCTCATGATAACAAGCATTTTTAAAAAATCTACACCAATAAATTATTCAATATTGGTATTTTTAATATTGGTTGTGTTTTTTATATGTCAATTTAAAGACATACACGCTGTGAATTCCTTAGTGAATATTGCAGAAAAAATAGGTTTAATTACCGTAATATTTGGGTCATTTTTTTTAATTAATTTTATATCAAAAAAAAATGGATTAACAAAAGATAGTGGTTTTCCCGCACTTTTTTATTTATTGTTCTTATTGCTTTTTCCAAAAGTTTGGAATGACTTTAATTTAATTTTGGCTAATTTTTTTATGCTTTTAGCAATCCGAAGATTGGTCTCGTTGCAAACTCTCAAAGCTCCTAAAGAAAAAATATTTGATGCTTCACTTTGGATTTTGGTAGCTAGTTTTTTTAATTTTTGGTGTATTTTATTTCTATTAATTGTTTATATATCAATAATTTTTCATGTTTCTCGAGATTATAGAAATTGGCTTTTGCCTTTTGTTGCAGTTTTTACTTCTATAATTCTGTTTTTTCTTTACTCATTATTATTTGATAAAAAAGCAATTGAAAAATATTTAGAAAGCAGTTTTGTAAATTTAAAGTTGGATTATTTTACAGATAATTATCAAAATCTTTCCTTATCTATATTTGCAGTTATGAGCGTTTTTTTTGTAATTCCGATGGTTTTTTCAATTTCTAACAGACCTTTAAATTTACAAGCATCATATAAAAAATTGATTTTTTCATTTATAATTGGAGTATTAATCTACTTATTATCAAACAATAAATCGAACGAAATTTTGATTTTTACTTTTTTCCCAATGTGCATTTTTGCTACAAATACCTTAGAGTTTTCTCAAAATAAATTGCAACAAGAAATAATTTTAACAATAACAATCTTGCTAAGTTTTACTGCATTTTTTTTACAATTATAGTTTGCTACCATAAGCCAAGTCACCCGCATCGCCAAGACCTGGAACTATATAATTTTTTTCGTTCAGTTTTTCATCTAATGCGGCAACCCACAAATGACAATTACTAGGTAAATTTTCTTGTAAATATGCAATACCTTCTGGAGCTGCAATCACTACAGCAATGTGAATTTCTTTAGGTTTTTGATTTAAATGCAACTTGTTTAAAACCGCAACAATCGATTGACCAGTTGCTAACATAGGATCTATCAATATTAAGTTTTTATTTTCAAAAGAAGGTGCAGCTTGATATTCGACTAAAATTTCGAAATTATCATCATTGTTTGGATGATGTCTAAAAGCCGATACAAACCCATTCTCTGCGTTGTCAAAAATATTCATAAATCCAGTATGCAGTGCCAATCCGGCGCGAAGAATGGAACATAAAACCACATTATCTGCTATCGTAGTAGTATGTTTTATGCCGAGAGGTGTTTGAACGTCGATAGCTTTGTATTCTAAATTTTTGCTTAGCTCATAAGCCATAATTTCGCCAATACGTTCAATGTTTTTTCGAAACCGCATACTGTCGTTTTGAATGTTTATATCGCGAATTTGTGCCAAAAAGTGGTTTAGAATGCTGTTTTTTTCAGAAATATAATGAATTTGCATATTTTTTTTAACAATTAGTTACCTCAGGAAGTTTTGTTTTTATTAAATCATAATCAGATATAAATTCTACCCTTATTAATTTTGTTTTATCTGAAGAAGAATAATTTTTCACAATTAATCTTTTCAATTTTGAATCATAGTAAAAATCTTGACTATTAGCTTTTACAGAGTTAGTTAGATTGAAACCAATATTTAGATTAGTAGAAAGCTTATGAAAACAATCATTATCAATGCCATTTTCAACATTTGAAGCACTAATAAATTTTGCTAAATTTTGAGTATTATACCAAATTTTAATTGTGTCAAGAGATTTATTTGATAGTTTAATTTCTTCTCTGAAATTTCCTTCTTTTCTTGGAATTATATTGGTTGAAATTAGTTTAGAATCAATAACATCTTTGGTTTCGTCTAACTGTGAAAATACAAAATTGGTGGTTAAGAAAATGAAGATTAATTGGGTTTTCATAAAAACAGAAAAAAATGTATGTTTATGTAAAAGTATAAAAACTATCTTTGCTAATAAAATTATTAATTATGTTTTCAAAATTTGCTTATACTATATTTGAGAAATCGATTGCCGACTATCATGTTTATGATGATGTAAACCAAGCTGTTAACAACCCATATCCAAAAGATAAAATCGAACATTTATTATACTTAAAAAACTGGATTGATACAGTTCAGTGGCATTATGAGGATATTATTAGAGATCCAAATATTGATCCTGTAGAAGCCTTAATACTTAAACGAAAAATTGATAAATCTAACCAAGAGCGAACAGATATGGTTGAATATATTGACAGCTATTTTTTGCAAAAATATAACTCAGTTGCAGTAAAACCGACTGCAAAAATTAATTCTGAATCGCCCGCTTGGACTCTAGACAGACTGTCAATATTGGCTTTGAAAATTTTTCACATGAATGAAGAAGTAAATCGTAAAGATGCTTCGGAGGAACACCGAAATAAATGTCAAGAAAAGTTGAACATTCTTTTAGAGCAAAGAACAGATTTATCAACGGCTATAAATGATTTACTTACTGATATTGAAAGTGGCGACAAATTCATGAAGGTTTACAAGCAAATGAAAATGTACAACGATGACGATTTAAATCCTGTTTTATATCAAAATAAAAATTAAGAATTGCTTATTTTTTTTAAATAATAATGTTGGTTTGTTTTGTAATAATTTAAACAATTTTGTTAATGAAATTAATTTACGATTCAAATTCAAATTGTTATTCTATTTCAAATCCAAAAACTTTTTCTAAAAACAAGGTTCAAACCGACTTGCTAGAAAAAGTTTTTGATTTTGCCTATCAAATGGTTTTTGGAATTGGTTTTCACCGAAAAAATAGATCTGGAGGAAATCTAATTCGAAAAAACGGAGCGCTTTTTTGCAATACTTTTCAAGGGAAATTATCCGAAGTAATTTTAAATACGATTTTTATAGATTTTGGTTTAGAAACCTCAAAACCAGATTTTGAAATTTATGGCCCTGGCGTTTGGGATAATTTTGATTTGATGGTAAACTCATCTAAAATTAGTGTAAAATCTGGAGCATATTTTTCAAATTTATTGTTGTTAGAATCAAGCGATTGGGACAAAAACGGAAGATATATTCCCGATATAAAATCAAATAATCAATTTGTTGATTATTTTGTGATGGTAAGGATATTGCCAGATATTAAAACGATTTTTAAAGAAAAAAAGTTGTTTTATTTAGATCAAATTGAAAAAGAAAATTTAAAAAAGATTGTTTTTTCACTCGATTGGTTTTTTGATATTCCTGGGTGTTGTACCTTAAAAACTATTAAATATTGCATTGAAAACAACTACATAATTCCTCAAAATTCATTTTTAAATTCTACTACAAAAATGGATGCTTGTAACTATTATGTTCAAACTGGAAGTTTAAAACCTTTAGAAGTTTTACTCGAAATTTTAAGGTAATATTTTAAATAATTTATCAGATGATCTAATTCGAAATGGAATTTTTAAAGTTATTTTTTCTCCAATTTTTGCGACCTCACATTCAAATCCGTTAACTTTCATTTTATCTAAAATTAATTCTTGATTTCCCGTAGTTGGTCCCGTAATTAGTATTTTATCTCCTATTTTAATTTCATTATTTGTGATATTAAATAATCCTACTTCCGATTTAACAAAGTAATGCTCGCCAGTACCAATCAAAACCTTTTTTTGAGTAATTTTTTTTGTTGACCGAACAATTTTGTCATCGCTAACTTTAACAGAAAAAGGCGTTTGAGAGGTGTTTTTTGAATTTGTTTTAAACAACAATTTATCAGATTTTCCTTTTCTGAAAATCATGTTTCCTTTTTTAATTCCTTTTCTTAAGTTAACTTGATCAACCAGCGACATGTTTATAACTTCTTGACAATCAGCTGAACAACAATTTTGAGTCGCTTCTTTACAAGATTCGCATTGAATAAAAAGCAAATGACAAGCTAAATTATCACAATTTGTATGATTATCACATGGAGCTCCACATTGATGACATTTAGAAATTACAGCATCAGTAATTCGCTCGCCTAACCGATGATCAAAAACGAAGTTTTTACCTATAAATTTACTTTCTAAACCTAATTCTTTTACCTGACGAGTATATTCAATTATACCTCCTTCAAGTTGATACACATTTTTAAATCCTTTATTTTTAAAATATGCACTTGCTTTTTCGCAACGAATTCCTCCTGTGCAATACATTAATAAATTTTTATCTTCTTTATGTTTTGAAATTTCGTTTTCAATAATGGGTAAACTTTCTCTAAATGTTTCTACATCGGGAGTAATTGCACCAACAAAATGTCCTATTTCGCTTTCATAATGGTTTCGCATATCTACTAATATAGTATTTGGATGGTCTATTAACTCATTAAATTTTTTTGCATTTAAATGAATTCCAATATCTGTTACATCTAAAGTATCATCATTTAATCCGTCGGCTACTATTTTGTCACGAACTTTAATAGTTAATTTTAAAAACGAATGATCATCGTGTTCAACAGCTACATTTAGGCGAATTCCTTTCATATACGAATAGGCTTCTATTGTTTCTTTAAAATCATAAAATTCGTTTGCAGGTACCGAGAGTTGTGCATTAATTCCTTCGGTTGCTACATAAATTCTTCCAAGAACCTCAAGCGGATTCCATGCAATGAAAAGTTCATCTCTAAATTTTTGGGGATTCTCGATTTTAGCATAGGCATAAAAAGACAACGTAAGTCGTTGTTTGCCAGCATTGTCTATCAATTCGGCTCTTTTCTCTGCGCTCAAAGTGTTGTACAGTTGCATACTATAAACGTTTTTTGCGTGATGTATTTTTTAAATTCTAATTGGAAGAATTCTTATGCAAATATAATTCAAAAAAAATAGTGACTGCTAAAAAACGTTTATTCAATCTTGATATCTGATTTATTTATTCAATTTGACTATAAAATTTCGCTGTTTTGAATTACTTTTATAAAAAAAATTAGAATAATTAAATGGGCAAAACATTTGTAATAGGCGACATCCACGGAGGTTATAAAGCACTACTTCAAGTTATAAGTCGTGCAAAAGTTACCACAAACGATACTTTGATTTTTCTGGGTGATTATGTAGATGGATGGAGTCAATCGCCCGAAGTTATTGACTATCTTATTGAAATAAATTTAAAACAAAATTGCATTTTTATAAGAGGTAATCACGACGAACTTTTGTTGCAATGGCTCGATAAAAGCAAAGACAATTTAGAATGGTATAAACATGGCGGAGAGGCTACTGTAACTGCTTATTCTAAAGTTTCAACTAGTGTAAAACAAAATCATATAGAATTTTTGAAATCATTACAAAATTACTATTTAGATTCAAAAAATAGGTTGTTTATTCATGCTGGGTTTACTAATATGAACGGTGTTAAACATGAATATTTTGAGAAATTATTTTATTGGGATCGAACACTCTGGGAAACCGCTCTAGCATTGGATAAAAAAATTGAAAAAACCAGCAAATACTATCCTAAAAGACTCACATTATATGATGAGATTTACATAGGTCACACACCTGTTTCTAGAATAAGTAAATTTATTCCTGTTCAAAAAGCTTGTGTATGGAATGTTGATACGGGAGCCGCATTTAAAGGTTTTTTAACCATTTTGGATGTCGATTCAAAAGAATATTGGCAAAGTGACACTCTTATTGAATTGTATCCAGATGAAAAAGGGAGAAATTAAAATTATAAATAAGAATAAACCTTTTTTTAAAGAGGATGATTATATTTGTGCAAATTAATGAAAAAATGAAAAAAATAATTACACTTTTAGCACTAGTATCTTTAGGATTGATAAACGGGCAAGCTTTTAAAGGTAAGGGGGATATCAAATTTCAAGTTGGTGCAACTGTTCAAGAATTTGCTGCAGGAATAGGTAGCACAGTCGATTTTGGGATTGGTGAAAACTTATCTTACGGGTTTGCTGCTTCTTATTTATTAAACACTACAAAAGGTGATGGAACTCCAAAATTTAATGATCGTTTTGATGCTAAAGTTCGATTCAATGCAAATATTGGAAGCGTTTTAAATATTAGTAAAAAACTAGATATTTATCCTGGTCTCGATTTAGGGTTACGAAATTTAGGAGCTCATTTAGGTGCGCGATATTTCTTTACTGACGGTTTCGGAATTTACACAGAAGCTGGTATTCCGTTAGCAAAATATAATTCAAACGCAGAAGGTTATGATCGATTTAATAACCAATTTGTGTTTCAAATAGGAGCTTCGTTTAATTTGTAAAAACTATCAAGTTACTATTTCTTATCAAACAAAAGCTCAAACACAAATTTAAAAATTTTATGTTTGAGCTTTATTAATTACTGTTAACGGTGTGCGATTAAAAACTTAAATAAATTTTAAACATCGTCATAATTAACAAAAATTTCAGTTGATGTAGGATGTGCTTGACAAGTTAAAATTAATCCTTCGGCTATTTCGCTATCAGTTAAAATTGAATTTTTTTTCATTGTTACAGTTCCTTTTGAAATTCGTGCTAAGCAACTGCTGCAAATTCCGCCTTGACAGGAATAGGGAGCATCAAGACCTTGTTTTAAAGCCGCCTCGAGTATTGTTTGTTTTTGACTCATTTCAAAAGTCACTTCATCACCATCAACCAATATAGAAATTTTTGTATGACCATCATTTGAAGTGGCTTCGATTGCATTAGATATTGAAGTTGAAAATAACTCAAATTTAATATCTTTTTCAGATACATTGTGTTCTTTTAACACATCCGAAACTAAATTTATCATCTCTTCGGGACCGCATAAATAAAATTTATCAAATTCTAATTCTTTATGTTTAGTGTTCAAAATAAAATTGACCGTCGATTTATCTATACGACCAAAAAGGGTGTTATCTACTTTTGCTTGACTATACACAAAATGTACAAATAATCTACCTACATATTGAAGTTGTAAGGTATGCAACTGATTATAAAAAATAGTTTCCTCTTGATTTTTATTTCCATAAACAAGCACAAAACTACTTTTAGGTTCACTTTCTAGAACCGATTGCAAAATAGATAAGACTGGTGTAATACCGCTTCCTGCAACAAAACCTGCATAGTTTTTTTGTCTATCAGCATTGGGTTCAAAAGTAAATTTTCCTTCTGGTTGTGCTACTTCAATCAAATCTCCTACTTTTAAATTATCATTAGCAAATTTGGAAAACAGTCCATGTTTTACTGCTTTTATAGAAATTCGTAATTCACCACTATTTGGTGATGAACAAATAGAATATGCACGTCGAATCTCTGCCCCATCCAAAGTTAATTTAAGATTTAAATACTGGCCCGCTTTAAATTTATAAACCGATTTTAATTCTTCTGGAACATTAAAAACAATAGAAACTGCATTAATAGTTTCTCGTTTTACCTCTTTTATTTGTAACTTATAAAATAATGACATTATACTATTTTTTTTACAAAAGTATGAAAATTGAATTTATTATTATTGACATTCATTTCAAATTATTGTAACATTTTGATACATTTATAAACTAATTTAAAAACTAAAAAACTAAATATTATGTTCAAACATTTTATAAATCTAGAATGGAAATCCTTTTTCAGATCGGCTTCATTTGGAACAAATTTAGTTCTTAAAATAGTTATGGCATTGTTGGCACTCTATTTTATTGCAGTATTTTTAATTCTAGGATTTGCAATTTATCCTATACTTAAAGAAAATAATCTGGAGCCTATTGCTACAGTAAATAAATTTTTGATTTACTATTTTGTTATAGATTTAGTAATTAGATATTTTTTACAAAAAATGCCAGTAATAAATATCAAACCCTTATTAACATTACCTATAAATCGAAATACAATTGTAAATTTTACATTGGGTAAAACAGCCTTATCTTTTTTTAATTGGTTACACGCATTTTTGTTTCTGCCATTCACAATTACACTTTTACTTAAAGATTTTCCAATTTCGAATGTTATTTTTTGGCATTTTGGTATTGTTGCACTCATTTATTGCAACAACTATATCAATGTTTTAATAAACAATAAAGACAGTTTTTTCTATCCTATCGTACTTATTGTTTTGGGTTTTGGAATCGCTCAATACTACCAATATTTTGATGTTACAATTTATACTTCCAGGTTTTTTAACGGAATGTTTCACTCAAATTATTATTTTTTAATTCCAATATTTTCTCTGTTCATTTTGTATTATTTTGCCTTTAACTATTTCAAAAGTAATTTGAATCTTGATGAAGGTTTAGCAAAAAAATATGAAGTCGCCAAAACTGAAAATTTTACATTTTTAGATAAATTTGGAACTTTGGGAACTTTTTTGAAAAATGATATCAAACTTTTAAAAAGAAACAAACGTTCAAGAACAACGCTTTTAATGAGTTTGATGTTCATTTTTTATGGATTATTATTTTTTTCAAACTCTATAAAGGCTTATAACAATCCGACAATGCATGTTTTTGCAGGAATTTTTGTTTCTGGTGGATTTCTGTTTACTTTCGGACAGTTTGTGCCTAGTTGGGATAGTTCCTATTTTCAATTAATGATGAGCCAAAACATACAATATAAAGATTATTTGAGTTCAAAATGGTGGTTAATGGTTATTGCAACGGTAATTTCTACAGTTTTAGCTTCATTTTATATCTATTTTGGATGGCATATTTATCTTTTAATTGTTGTGGGTGCCGTCTATAATTGTGGTGTCAATTCACATTTAGTTTTGCTAGGTGGAGCCTTTGTAAAAACTCCTATTGATTTGTCTCAAGCAAAAGGTGCATTTGGCGATCGTCAAGCTTTCAATATTAAAACAATGCTCATTTCGCTGCCTAAATTTTTAGTCCCAATGATGCTTTATGCACTTGGTTATTTTATTTTTAATGCCAATATTGGATGTCTTTTTGTTGCTATAGCTGGAGTTTTAGGTTTTGCTTTTAGAGATAAAATGTTTTCGATAATTGAAAAAATTTACAAAAAAGAAAAATATGCAACTATTGCAGCCTACAAACAAAAAAATTAGTTATTCCAACAGCTTTTTTAACTATAAATAAAATTAAAAATGATACAAGTACAATCACTTTCAAAAACTTATAATAACGGAATCACAGTTTTAAACGTACCGCATTTGGAAATTCCAAAAGGTCAAAGTTTGGGTTTAGTAGGTAACAATGGTGCAGGCAAAACTACTTTTTTTAGTTTGTTGCTAGACTTAATTCAGCCTACAACTGGAACAGTAGTTAATGATAAAATTCAAGTGAATACCAGTGAAGCTTGGAAACCTTTTACAGCTGCCTTTATTGACGAAAGTTTTCTTATAGGATATCTTACGGCAGAAGAGTATTTCTATTTTATAGGGGATTTACGCAATCAAAATAAAGCCGATGTAGATGCGTTATTGTTGAAACACAACGATTTTTTTAATGGAGAAATATTAAATAGTAAAAAATATTTAAGGGATTTATCCAAAGGAAATATGAAAAAGGTTGGAATCATTGCCACATTAATAGGAAATCCTAAAGTGATAATACTCGATGAACCTTTTGCAAATTTAGATCCAACAACTGTAAGCAGACTTAAAAAAATAATTAAAGATCTTGCCGATAATCCTGAAGTTACCGTTTTAGTCTCGAGTCACGACTTGCAGCACACAGTCGAAGTTTGTAACAGAATTGTAGCGTTAAATAACGGAGAAATTGTAAAAGATATAATAACATCAGACGAAACTTTGAAGGAACTTGAAGCCTATTTTGCAATTTGATTAATACTTAAATAATGACTTACTTAATGAAAAAAATAATTTTTACACTTCTTGTTTCTACTATTTCATTTGCACAAACAGCTAACTATTGGCAACAAAAAGTAGATTATAAAATGGCAGTTTCAATAGATGTAAAAACATATCTGTATACAGGAAAACAAGAATTAATTTACACAAACAATTCGCAAGATACTTTAAAGCGTGTTTTTTATCATTTATACAATAACGCTTTTCAACCAGGAAGCGAAATGGATATGCGCCTTCAAAATATAAAAGATCCCGATGGCAGAATGGTTAACAAAATTAAAGTTGGCGAAAAAGAAATTAAAGAAAGTAGAATTTCAAAATTATTGCCAAACGAAATAGGGTTTTTACATGTTTTAAATTTAAAACAAGATGGTGTAATAACAAATTTTAAAGAGGTTGAAACTATTTTAGAAGTTGTCTTGGCAAAACCCATTTTGCCAGGAAAATCAACTACATTAACGCTCGATTTTACTGGTCAAGTTCCAATTCAAATTAGACGATCAGGGCGAAATAATAAAGAAGGTATAGAATTATCAATGAGTCAGTGGTACCCAAAAATTGCCGAATTTGACTTTGAAGGTTGGCATGCTGATCCATATATTTCAAGAGAATTTCATGGTGTTTGGGGAAACTTTGATGTTACAATTTCAATTGATAAAAATTATATTCTTGGTGGCAGTGGTTATTTGCAAAATCCAAACGAAATAGGATTTAATTATCAAGATGAAGGAATTCAAGTAGTCATTCCAAAAAAACAAAAAACTCTTTCTTGGCATTTTATAGCTCCAAATGTGCACGATTTTACTTGGGCTGCAGATAAAAACTACTTGCATGATGTTATTAAAACTAATTTTGGAACTACACTTCATTTTCTTTATAAAAACAATCCTAAAATAATAGAAAACTGGAAAAAGGCAGCCCCACAAACGGTAAAATTGATGGAATATTATAACAAAATTGTAGGCAAATATCCTTACAATCAATACTCTATAATTCAGGGTGGCGATGGCGGTATGGAATATGCCATGTGTACTTTAATTCTTGGGGAAGGAACTTATGAAGGTTTAGTTGGTGTAATTGCACATGAAATGGGACATTCATGGTTTCAACATGTTTTAGCTACCAACGAAAGTAAGCATCCCTGGATGGATGAAGGTTTTACCTCATTTATTGAAGATTTAGGTAGTAATGAAATAGCCGAAAAAAAAGTGGATAATCCGTTTATTGGTGCCTATAAAAGTTATATAAATTTAGCAAATTCTGGTAAAGAACAACCATTATCTACTCATGCAGACAGATATGACGAAAACAGAAGCTACAGCATAGCTTCTTACAGCAAAGGAGAACTTTTTTTAACACAATTAGAATATATTATTGGAAAGGAAAATTTGATGAAAACAGTAAAAAAATATTTTACCGATTTCAAATTTAAACATCCTACTCCAAATGATATAAAACGAACAGCAGAAAGAGTTTCAGGAGCAAATCTAGATTGGTATTTAACAGATTGGACTCAAACTTTAAACACGATTGATTACGCAATCAAAAATGTAGAAAGTGCTACTGATGGAATTTCAAAAACCGGAATTTCATTAGAAAGAATTGGAAGAATACCAATGCCTATTGATGTTTTGATTGAATATGTAGATGGAACCAAAGAGAGTTTCTACATTCCCCTACGGATGATGAGTTTTGAAAAACAAAATCCAACTCCCGAAATTAATAGAACTATTCTTAAAGATTGGGCTTGGGGAAATCCTAATTATTTTTTTGAAATTAATAAAATTAAATCCGCCATAAAAAAAATTACAATCGATCCCAGTGGTTTAATGGCAGATGTAAAAACCGAAAACAACAGTTTTGAAATAAAATGAGTTTTCTGATAAATAAAACATTATAAACTGTTCATTAAATTTGAGCAGTTTTTTTATATTTGTAAGTATGACAAATTCAAATCCGATAGGACTTTTTGATTCTGGAGTAGGAGGCACTTCTATCTGGAACGAAATTTATAGTTTGTTGCCTAATGAAGAATATATTTATCTAGCAGATAGTAAAAATGCCCCTTATGGCGAAAAGTCTAAAGAAGAAATCATTTTTTTGAGTTCTAAAAATACCGAACTGCTTCTCAATTTAAATTGCAAATTAATTGTAGTTGCCTGCAATACTGCAACAACAAATGCTATTAAAGAACTTAGAATAAAATATAAAGTACCTTTTGTAGGAATCGAACCTGCCATAAAGCCTGCTGCTTTGCACTCTCAAACTCAAAAAATAGGAATTCTTGCAACAAAAGGAACACTTAATAGTGAGCTTTTTTATAAAAATATTGAGAAATTTCAAGATATTTTAATTCTGGAACAAATAGGATATGGATTAGTTGAACTCATCGAAAATGGAAATATGAAATCTCCAGAAATGACGTCACTGCTTGAGAAATATCTTAACCCTATGATAGATGCAAATATTGATTATTTGGTTCTAGGTTGCAGTCATTATCCATACTTAATACCACAAATAAAAAAATTGTTGCCTTCTCACATAAAAATTATCGATTCTGGTCAAGCTGTTGCCAAACAAACAAAATTACTTCTTACTACTACTGTTGGTTTACACGATTCATCAAATACAAATAGACCTTTATTTTATACAAATTCAAATCCTGAAGTACTGTCAAATATATTAAACAGCAAATTTAAAGTTCATTTTCTAAATTTTTAGCTTTAAAAATTAGATAATTACTGCCAAATTTCTATTTTGTATCTTTGCAAAAAATTTGAAGTAATGAATAGTTCCAATTCTAATAAACGCGGTGGAGAAGGCAAGTCAAGTAGTGACCGAAAAAAATCTGCCTCGACATCAAAACCTGCCATGGCAAAACGAACACAAAATCGTAAACCAACGGTTAAAAAAGAATCGCCAAACGTACCAAAACCATTAAAATCTGATTCAATAAGATTAAACAAATATATAGCAAATTCTGGAGCTTGTTCTCGTCGTGATGCAGATATTTATATACAATCTGGCAACGTAAAAGTTAACGGAATTCCCATTACAGAAATGGGTTATCAAGTAAACCCAGGCGATGTTGTAAACTTTGATGGTGCCGTTTTAACTCCAGAAAAAAAAGAATATTTTGTACTAAACAAACCTAAAAATTTTACAACTTCAGTTGAAGAAGTAGAGCATCGCAATGTTTTAGAATTAATTAAAGGAGCTTCAAAAACAGCAATGTTGCCTATTGGTAGAATGGATAAAAATACCACTGGTTTACTAGTTTTTACAAACGATACTGACATGATTCGAAAATTTAGTTTGCCTAATCAAAAATCAAATAAAATATACCAAGTTACCTTAGATAAAAATTTAAAATACGAAGATTTAGAAAAAATTCAATCAGGAGTTACTCTTGATGGACATCGACTTTTTGTTGACGAAATTAGTTATATCGAAAACGAAGCAAAAACCGAAATTGGTATTAAACTGCGTACACCAAACGTAAAAGTGGTTCGAGCTATTTTTGAAAATTTTAAATATAATGTTATCAAAATAGACCGAGTAGCTTTTGCAGGGTTAACTAAAAAAAATCTGCCAAGAGGAATTTGGAGACCCTTAACCGATCAAGAAATTATCAATTTAAAAAATTGCTAATTCACACAAATTAAATTCTTTTCAAAACAAAATATGAATTCCGAAAAAAATCTATCCATCGCTCATGCTTGGTTTGAAGCATTCAATGCTCATAATTTAGATAAACTTTTATCACTTTATGATGATGAAGCAACCCATTATAGTCCAAAATTAAAAGCGGCTCAACCAGAAACAAACGGCTTTATAGAAGGCAAATTAGCACTTCAAAACTGGTGGAAAGAGGCTTTTGCCAATTTACCAACCTTACAATATCACGTTACTTCGCTAACTGCAAATACTGATAGAGTTTTTATGGAATATAATCGCAATGTAGCAAATAGTCCTTCTATGCAAATAGCCGAAGTCCTTGACATTAGAGACGGAAAAATTGTTGCATCTCGAGTATATCATAGCTAAAATCGCTTTTAGATTATTGAAAATTTTAGTTTAAAAATTTGTACTTTTAGTGCATATTAATAATTTGTATCTTAAATTTAAATTTTCAACTTTTTTAATAATATCATCTAATGTCGCAAAAACGTTTATACCTTCTTGATGCCTACGCACTAATATTTCGTGGTTATTTTGCCTTCATAAAAAACCCAAGAATCAACTCAAATGGATTGGATACTTCAGCTATTATGGGATTTATGAATGCTTTAATGGATGTCATAAAACGCGAAAAACCAGACCATTTAGCTGTAGCTTTTGACAAAGAAGGAAGCACTTATCGGTATGAAATGTATAAGGAATATAAAGCGCATCGCGATGAAACTCCCGAAGCTATAAAAATCGCAGTTCCTTATATTCAAGAATTATTAAAGGCTATGCATATTCCTATTATAGAAGTTGCAGGTTTTGAAGCAGACGATTTGATAGGAACAATTGCCAAACAAGCCGAAAAAGAAAACTATCAGGTTTTTATGGTTACACCCGATAAGGATTTTGCACAATTGGTTTCTGAAAATATTTTTATGTATAAACCAGCAAGAATGGGCAATGACATAGAAATATGGGGAATTCCAGAAGTCTTGAAACGCTTTGATATAGAAAGACCTGAACAAGTTATCGATTTCCTCGGAATGATGGGCGATGCAGCAGATAATATTCCAGGATTACCAGGTGTTGGCGAAGTTACTGCCAAAAAATTGTTGAAGGAATTTGGATCGATGGAAAATCTTTTGGCAAATACCGATAAACTTAAAGGTGCTTTGAAAGATAAAATTGAAGCCAACAAAGACAAAGGAATTCTTTCTAAAAAATTAGCAACCATTTTATTGGATTGCCCTGTTCAATTTAATGAAACCGATTACGAGTTATCAACTCCTGACATTGAAAAAACGGATCAATTATTCCAAGTTTTGGAATTTCGTCAAATGAAATCACAGTTTGATAAACTATATAATCCTGCGACTATAAGAGAAAACTCAGAAAATGAGCAACCTGTAAAAAAAGCTCCACTCAAGAAATCTAATGAAGATCAATTTGATTTGTTTGGATTTTCGGATGAAGAAAGTGGCGAAGTAAAATCTAATTCTCATTATGCAACTTTAGAAAATACCGAACATTTTTATCAATTAATTGAAGGTGATTTTGCAATAAAATTGCTTTTACAAAATTTAATGAATCAAACTTCGGTATGTTTTGATACCGAAACAACGGGCTTAGATGCATTGAATGCCAATTTAGTAGGCATGTCTTTTTCGTGGGAAAAAGGAAAAGCATTTTATGTTCCCTTTCCTGAAAATCAAGAAGAAGCACAAATTTTAGTAAATAAATTCAAGCCTTTTTTTGAAAACGAAAACGTCGAGAAAATTGGTCAGAATATAAAATATGATTTGAAAATTCTAACACATTATGGAGTTCAAATAAAAGGAAAATTATTTGATACAATGATTGCGCATTACCTTATCAATCCAGATATGCGTCATAATATGGATGTTTTATCGGAAACCTATTTAAAATATTCACCAAAATCTATTGAAGATTTAATTGGGAAAAAAGGTAAAAACCAAAAATCGATGCGCGATGTTTCTTTAGAAGAAATTAAAGAATATGCTGCCGAAGATGCCGATATTACGTATCAATTAAAACAAAATTTCAGTCCGATTCTCGACAAAGCCGAAACCAAAAAACTGTTTGAAAATATAGAAATCCCATTAATTCCTGTTTTAGCAACTATGGAATTGGAAGGGATAAATTTAGATGTTCTATTTTTGAAAGAAATGGCTGTAGAAATGGAAAAAGAAAGCAATGCTTTAGAGCAAAAAATATATAAAACTGCAGGCGAGAAATTCAATTTAGCCTCGCCAAAACAACTGGGCGAAGTATTGTTTGACAAATTAAAAATTGGCGGAGCAAAACAAAAGAAAACCAAAACCGGTCAATATGCCACTGGCGAAGAAATTTTAAGTTATTTAGCAAATGACAATCCAATTGTAAAAGATATTCAAGACTGGCGTCAAATGGTAAAACTTCAAAGCACTTACATAGATGCCCTTCCAAACCAAGTTGATAAAAAAACTGGTCGCGTTCATACAGATTATATGCAAACAGTTGCCGCAACTGGACGATTGAGTTCTACAAATCCTAACTTACAAAATATTCCTATCCGAACAGAAAAAGGAAGATTAATTAGAAAAGCATTTATTGCACGAGATGAAAACTACACGCTACTTTCTGCCGATTATTCTCAAATAGAGTTGCGAATTATTGCCGCATTATCTGGCGAAGAGAATATGATTAAAGCCTTTCAAAACAATGAAGATATCCATAAAAGTACAGCTGCAAAAGTATTTAATGTTCCTCTAGATGAAGTAACAAAAGAACAACGAAGCAATGCAAAAACGGTAAATTTCGGGATAATATATGGGGTTTCAGCTTTTGGATTGAGCAATCAAACTTCTATGTCGCGAAAAGAAAGCGCAGATTTAATAGATGCTTACTACAAAACCTACCCAAAATTAAAATCATATATGTCAGACCAAGTCGATTTTGCTAGAGAAAACGGCTATGTGCAAACGGTTTTAGGAAGACGTCGCTACTTAAAAGATATTAACTCGGCAAACATGATGGTAAAAAGTGGTGCTGAACGAAATGCTGTAAACGCACCAATTCAAGGAAGCGCGGCTGATATTATTAAAATTGCAATGATTAATATTCACAAAAAATTGATTGCTGAAAACTGGAAATCAAAAATGTTGTTGCAGGTACATGACGAATTAGTATTTGATGTGCATAACTCTGAGTTAGAAAAAATTCAACCGTTTATAAAACACGAAATGGAAAATGCATTTAAAATGGATGTGCCACTAGAAGTCGAAATCGGAATTGGTAAAAATTGGCTCGAAGCACATTAAAAATTAATCATAAAAAAACCCTCAATCTAAAAAAAATTGAGGGTTTACTTTTTAACTAAAAATACTAGTATCTATAATATTCTGGTTTGAATGGTCCAGTTACTGGCACTCCTATATAATCTGCTTGGTCTTGACGCAAAGTTTCTAACTCTACTCCTAATTTATTTAGGTGTAACATTGCAACTTTTTCATCTAAATGTTTTGGTAACATATAAACTTCATTTTTATATGATGCCCTGTTTTTCCACAATTCAACTTGAGCTAGAACCTGATTTGTAAAGCTAGTACTCATTACAAAACTTGGATGTCCTGTTGCACAACCTAAGTTTACTAATCTACCTTCTGCTAAAACTATAATGTCTTTACCATCAATAGTATACTTATCAACCTGAGGTTTAATTTCTATTTTTGTATTTCCATAAGTTCCGTTTAACCACGCCATATCAATTTCGTTGTCAAAATGTCCTATGTTACAAACAATAGTTTTATCTTTCATAGCTCGGAAATCTCTCTCTAAAACAATATCTTTATTTCCTGTAGTAGTAATAATAATATCGGCAGTTGGCGTTACTGTTGCCAATTTTTTAACTTCAAATCCGTCCATCGCAGCTTGCAGAGCACAAATTGGATCTACCTCTGTTACTGTAACAATCGATCCTGCTCCTTTAAACGAAGCCGCAGTTCCTTTACCTACATCTCCATAACCACAAACTACAACTCTTTTTCCGGCTAACATTGTATCTGTTGCACGTCGAACTGCATCCACTGCACTTTCTTTACAACCATATTTGTTGTCAAATTTTGATTTGGTAACTGCATCATTTACATTTATAGCTGGTAAATGCAACGTTCCTGCTTTCATTCGCTCATACAATCTATGTACTCCAGTAGTCGTTTCTTCAGATAAACCGTTTATTCCAGCAATCAATTCTGGGTATCTATCAAAAACCATATTTGTCAAATCGCCACCATCATCAAGAATCATATTTAAAGGCTTTCTGTCTTCGCCAAAAAATAGTGTTTGCTCGATACACCAATCAAAATCTTGTTCGTTTAAACCTTTCCAGGCATAAACCTGAATTCCTGCAGCAGCAATTGCAGAAGCAGCTTGATCTTGTGTAGAAAAAATATTACAAGAACTCCAAGTAACCTCAGCACCCATTGCAATTAAAGTTTCTATCAAAACCGCCGTCTGAATTGTCATGTGCAAACAACCAGCAATTCTAGCACCTTTTAACGGTTGCTCATTTTTATATTCTGCTCTAAGTGCCATTAAACCTGGCATTTCTGCCTCGGCAAGTTCAATTTCTTTTCTTCCCCAAGCCGCAAGCGAAATATCTTTCACCTTAAAAGCTACATACGGTAACGTTTGTGTACTCATATAAATAATTTGTTTTCTATTAGTATTTTTTGCAAATTTACAACATAGGATTTGTTTAAAATAATTTATTTTCAAAAATTATGAAATGTTTAATTTATAAATATTTGAAAAACAATACTATGCCTTTTTTTATTTTAAACTATTTCCTGCTATCGGTTGCAAACTAAGTTTGCTAAACTTAACTGTAATTGGATGTATGTTGAAATAATGTTTTTTTTGAAAAGAAAAAATGATGTTTAGTACTACTTACATGTCTTCAGATAAATCTGGACTAGAAAAAATTTAAACTCGAATGCCATTACACAATATTATTCAGCACGACGAAAATACAAAAATTTTGATTTGGAAAATAACCGAATCCTTAAACGATTTAAAAGCCCAAGTCGACTTGCAACCTAAAAATGAAGAACGATTACAAACCATAAAATCTAAAATTCATCAACGCGCTTTTTTATCTGTTCGCAAACTATTGCTCGAAGCTAATTTGTCTGATTATGATTTAGAGTACGATGCCTCCGGAAAACCTTATCTTAGCAATACTAAAACACCTTTTGAAATATCGATTACACATTCGCACGAGTTTGCAGGGCTAATTTTAAGTACAAATAAAGTAGGAATCGATATTGAGTTGCAACGCGAAAAAATAATTTCTATCGCTAACAAATTTTCTTTAGAACAGTTAAGCCAAAAAGACAAACAAAAATACATTCGCAAATTAACAGTTATTTGGGGCGCAAAAGAATCTATTTTTAAAATTAAAAACTTAAAAGGAATTAGTTTTAGAAATCATATTATTGTAAAGCCTTTTAAACTAAAGCAAAATAAAGCAATGTCGATATTAAATTTTAATGGAATTTTTGAAAAGTATCGCATTCATTTTCTCGAAATAGAAAACTATACTTTAGTTTACGTGCTTGAAAAACAATAATTTTTTTGAGATAAAAATGAAACTTTCCTATCAAATTTATAAATTCAAACTAAAAGAAACTTTTTCTATTTCTTACGGAGATTATTCTTTTCGCGAAGCACTAATTATTTCGCTTTCGCACAATAATAAATCAGGATATGGCGAATGTACCGCGATTGATTATTATAAAATCGATTTACAATCATACCTTATTATAATACAAAAAATCCAAGCTCAAATTGAATCTCAAAAAATAGTTGCTCCAACCGAGTTTTATCAGTTTTTAAAAAAGCTCTATTTGCCAAATTTCCTAGCCTCTGCTTTAGATTGTGCTTATTGGGATTTATATGGGAAACTTGAGCAAAAAACTTTTTTTGAGCTCAATAAAATTGAGGTCATTCATAGATTACCAAAATCCTCAATTACTATAAGTATAAATACTATTGAAAACCAAATAAAAAAAATTGAACAAAGTAATTGGCAAAAATTTAAAGTAAAATGCAAAGGATTTTCTGAAGAGAATTTAGAAAAGTTGGCCCATTTAAATCATGAAATCGCTATCGACTCAAATGCTAGTTTTACCATTGCAGATTGTAAGAAAATTGCATCATTAGCATCGGCACAAAAAATGATATATTTTGAACAACCTATGCCAACAGGAATTGAAAATTATTCAAATTTAAATTCAAATTTGTACCCAAACTGGATGGCTGACGAAGATTTACAAGATGTTTCTCAACTAAAGAATTTGCAAAACCACTATCAATCGGTCAACATAAAACTAATGAAATGTGGCGGAATCACTCCAGCATTACAATTAATTTCGGAAGCAAAAAAACTTGGTTTCAAAATAATGATTGGTTGCATGACCGAATCTACTATTGGAATTTCGGCAGGTGCAGTTTTAACTCCCTTTGCAGATTTTGTAGATTTAGATGGAGCTAATTTAATTGAAAACGACATAGCAAATGGAACTAAAGTTAGAAATGGCACTATAGAATTTTGTGAAAAACACGGTTTAGGAATTGAATTGATATAAAATTATTTACTTAAAATTATGAATACTATTTACAACGAAATTCTAAAATCGAAAGATAGCAACCAAAAATTATTAGCAATCTTAATCGATCCTGATAAAATCGATTTAGAAAATTGTATTAAAATTTCAGAAAAAATTAGAAAATCGCCCGCAACACATGTATTCATTGGCGGAAGCTCTGTAAATAATGAAATTTTAGATGATTTAATTACAGCACTAAAATCGAATATCAATTTGCCGATAGTTTTATTTCCTGGAAATTCGGCTCAATTATCAAACAAAGCTGATGGAATTTTATTTCTTTCGCTTTT
>JANXVF010000111.1 GCA_025351785.1 Flavobacterium sp. | reverse complement strand
CCGGCGGAAAAATCACATTACAAGGTAATTTTGATCCATCAAGATTGTTATCGCCAATTCCAACCATCAAAAAAATGGTTCACGAAATGATAGACGAATTCGGAAAAGACAATTACATAGTAAATCTTGGTCACGGAATTTTACCAAATATTCCTGTGGATCATGCAATGGCTTTTATTGAAGCGGTTAAGGAGTATAATTCTTAACTAAATGAAATTCAATAATTGGAAACTCGACAAAATAGAAAACATTCGCTTTGAAGAATTTTTCGATTTGGTAGAAAACAACAGAAATCGTATCATAAAAACATTTCCTGTAACCGTTTCAAATTGTTTTGATTTAAAAGCAACAGAAGAATTCATTTCTAAAAATATCCAAGTAGAAAAAGAGAAAACAGGTTACTATTTTTATGTTAGAAATTTAGAAACCAATTATTTAATTGGATATATTGGCGTTAAAAAAATAGATTATCATATTTCAAAATGCGAATTATTCTATTTTATTGACAACCATTTTGAAGGCAAAGGAATTATTTCAAAAGCTATTTCAGAAGTAATTGATTTTTGTTTCCAAGAATTAAAAATGAATAAGATTTTTATTTGTACCTCAAAAATAAATTACGGAAGTCAGCAAATTGCATTAAAAAACGGATTCGTTCAAGAAGGAACTTTACGAGAAGAATTTAAAAATCACGAAGGAACTTTAGAAGATATTAATTATTACGGATTATTGAAATCGGATTATGAAAAATAAAATCTATATATTTAAGGTTTAAAGTTGACCACATGACCAAAGAAACCGCAATTAAATTATTTGAACAAAAACAAATTCGTTCACTTTGGAATGAAGATGAAGAAAAATGGTATTTTTCAATTGTTGATGTTGTTCAAGTTTTAACAGATCAAAAAGATTATCAGTCAGCAAGAAACTATTGGAAAGTGCTGAAGAATAGGCTTTCAAAAGAAGGAAATGAAACGGTTACAAATTGTAACCAGTTGAAACTTCTTGCTGAAGACGGTAAAATGAGACTTACCGACGTTGCTGATACCGAACAATTATTCCGATTAATTCAATCTGTTCCATCAAAAAAAGCAGAACCATTTAAACTATGGTTAGCAAAAGTTGGTCGAGAACGAATAGACGAAATTGAAGATCCAGAACTAGGTTTTGATAGACTTATGGAAACCTATCTCAAAAAAGGATATTCTAAAGAATGGATAAATCAACGATTAAAAAGTATCGAAGTTCGCAAAGAACTTACAGATGAATGGGATAATCGAGGTGTAAAAAAAGGACAAGAGTATGCTATTTTAACTGATGAAATTACTAAAGCTTGGAGTGGTTTATCGGTAAAAGAATATAAAAATCACAAAGGTTTAAAAAAGGAAAACCTGCGTGACAATATGAGCAATCTTGAATTGGTTTTAAACATGTTAGCCGAAGCAACAACTACTGAAATAAGTAAAGAAAAAAAGCCAAAAACATTCACGGAAAATAAAAAAATTGCCAAACAAGGCGGTACAATTGCCGGAAATACTCGAAAAGAAATAGAAGCAAAAACAGGCAAAAAAATAGTTAATCAGTTAAATGCTACTGATTATTTAGAAAGCAAAAATAAATTGGTATAGACAAATCAAATGACAAATTGCATAAATTGTAACCATCAAATTGTAGATGACTTTTGTTCAAAATGTGGACAACCAAAGACCATCAAAAGAATTGATTTTCACTACATGATTCACGAAATTGAGCATCTTCTTCATTTTGAAAAAGGATTTCATTTTACAGCTTGGCAACTAATCATAAAACCAGGAAAAACAATTCGTACCTATTTATTTGAAAACAGAAATAAATATGTAAAACCAATCGTTTATTTATTTTTCGCATCGTTAATTTTCACCTTGTTTACCTCTTTTTTTCACATTAAATACACGTATTTAAATGTGGGTTATATTGAACCGCTAAAAGACAAAGTAAATTTAAAAACCATTGATGATTGGTTAATTAGTCATATTGCGTACACTAATATTATCGTTGGATTTTGTATTGCACCTTGGTTGCTATTGTTATACAGAAAAAGAAAATACAATATTTTCGAGATGATTGTAGTTATGTGCTATGTTTTAGCCACAGGATTACTTATTATTCTGCCTTTAATTATGTTAATTATCGTTACGCCTCTTTTTAGTAATTTAACTATTTTTTTTATTTTATATCAAATTTGGGCAATCGGACAATTTTTTGGCGAGAGAAAAATAGTAAACTATTTAAAAGCGCTGTTAGCATTTATACTAGGAGTATTAACTCACGTTGCCATCTTTTTTTTAATTGGATACATCAACAAAAATTATATGTAAGTCATGAAAAATAAATTCTATAAATATTTGCAAAACTTACAAGACCAAATCGTTGCCGGATTAGAAGCGGTAGAAGGAAAAGCCAAATTCCGAGAAGACATTTGGGAACGTCCAGAAGGTGGCGGTGGAAGAACACGAGTTATAGAAAACGGAAACGTAATCGAAAAAGGAGGCGTAAACATTTCGGCAGTGCACGGAAAATTGCCTGAAAGTATGCGACAACTATTCAACGTTGGTGAAGCCGATTTCTTTGCTTGCGGATTGAGTTTGGTAATTCATCCCAAAAATCCAATGGCACCAACAGTTCACGCAAATTGGCGTTATTTTGAAATGTATGATACTTCGACTGCGCTCAGTACAGGTTCACGGAAAGTAATCAATTCATGGTTTGGCGGCGGACAAGATTTAACACCGTATTATTTGTTTGAAGAAGATGCTATTCATTTTCATCAAACGTGTAAAACGGCTTGCGATAAACATAATCCAGAATTTTATCCAAAATATAAAAAACAATGCGATGCTTATTTTTGGAACGCTCACCGAAATGAAGCTCGCGGACTTGGCGGATTATTCTTCGATTATTGTAAAGAGTCAGAAGACATGAAAATGGAAGATTGGTACAATTTCGTAACCGAAGTTGGCAATAGTTTCCTTCAAGCCTACGTTCCAATTTTAGAAAAAAGAAAAGATTTGCCATTTACAGAAGCTCAACGAACCTGGCAAGAAATTCGTCGTGGTCGTTATGTAGAATTCAATTTAGTTCACGACAAAGGCACGTTATTCGGACTAAAAACCAACGGAAGAATTGAAAGTATATTAATGTCATTACCACCAAATGTGCAATGGGTTTATGACCATCATCCAGAAGTTGGTAGCGAAGAAGAAAAATTAATTAAAGTATTAGAAAACCCAATAGATTGGATTTAGAAAATTTAACCACATAGAAACATAGATTTAAGATTTTTA
>JANXVF010000096.1 GCA_025351785.1 Flavobacterium sp. | reverse complement strand
ATTAATAATCCTGCAATTGCCAATGAAGCCGTAAAACTAACAAATATGATGTTTGCGTTCGTTTCGGGCAGAAACCAAAGGAATGTTGTTGTAAAAATGGCAATGGAAATTGCTAATAAAAAAGCTAAAAGTTTGGGATTTAATATCATGGTCTATAAAACGATGCTTTTTCATCGTAATTACGAAATTACAAAAATATTACTGCCCATTCGGACGCATCATATTACAATTTTGTTAAACCTCCTATAACCTATCCCAAATGATTCTTTCGTACCTTTGCACTTTATAAAAATCCAAGCGAAATTGTCGTCTCAAATAATATGGAATTAAATCAATTAACCGCAATTTCCCCCATTGATGGGCGTTACCGCAAGCAAGTAGAAAGTCTTGCTCCTTATTTTTCAGAATTTGGATTAATCAAATATCGTGTTCGTGTAGAAATTGAATATTTCATCACACTTTGCCAAATACCTTTACCACAATTAGAAGGTATTAACAAATCGCTATTTGCTTCATTACGAGAGATTTACACTGATTTTTCAGAACAAGATGCCCTTTGGATTAAAGAAAAAGAACGTGAAACTAACCACGATGTAAAAGCGGTTGAATATTTTATAAAAGAAAAATTTGAAGCATTAGGATTGTCAAAATATAAAGAATTTATCCATTTCGGATTAACCTCTCAGGATATCAACAATACGGCAATTCCACTTTCGACTAAAGAAGCATTTGAAACAGTTTATTTACCATCATTAATAGCGTTAATTCAAAAGTTGAAAGAACTTTCGGTAGATTGGAAATCAATCCCAATGTTAGCACGAACCCATGGTCAGCCTGCGTCTCCAACAAGATTGGGTAAAGAGTTTTTAGTTTTTGTAGAACGTCTTGAAGAACAAATGCGACTGCTTTTTAACATTCCGTTTGCAGCAAAATTTGGAGGTGCCACAGGAAATTTTAACGCCCATCATGTAGCATATTCGACTATTGATTGGAAAAAATTTGGAACTTCATTTGTTGAAATCACATTGGGTTTGCATCATTCATACCCAACCACACAAATAGAACATTATGATCATTTCGCTGCATTTTTTGATGCATTAAAACGAATAAATACTATTATCATAGATTTAGACCGTGACATTTGGAGTTATGTTTCTATGGATTATTTCAAGCAAAAAATTAAAGACGGAGAAATAGGTTCTTCGGCGATGCCACACAAAGTAAATCCAATAGATTTTGAAAATAGCGAAGGAAATTTAGGGATTGCAAATGCTATCTTCGAACATCTATCGGCAAAGTTACCCTTGTCGAGACTTCAACGCGATTTGACTGATAGCACAGTATTAAGAAATATAGGAGTGCCAATAGGACACACACTTATAGCTTTTGAAGCCACATTAAAAGGATTAAATAAATTAGTACTAAATGAACCAAAATTTGCAGAAGATTTAGACAAAAATTGGGCAGTTGTAGCTGAAGCAATTCAAACAATTTTACGCCGCGAAAATTATCCAAATCCTTATGAAGCATTAAAGGAACTAACAAGAACTAACAATACAATCGATAAAAAAGCCATTCACGAGTTTGTTAAAAGTTTAGAAGTTTCTGATAAAATTAAAGTTGAATTATTAAAAATAACACCAAGTAATTTTATTGGGATTTAGCTCCTAAAGTTTAGAATTTTTGAAATAGAAAAAAGGATAATTAAAAATTACATCAATTATCCTTTTTGTTTGTGAATTATATTTTTAATAATCCTGCACGTTTTAATAATGCTTCTGGTTTAGGCTCTTGCCCTCTAAATTTTTTATACAGTTCCATTGGCAATTGGGTTCCGCCTTTTGAAAGAATGTGATCTTTAAATTTTGTTGCTACTTCTTTATTAAAAATTCCTTTTTCTTGAAAATAGGCAAACGCATCTGCATCAAGCACTTCTGCCCATTTATAACTATAATAACCAGATGAGTATCCGCCAGAAAAAATGTGTGAAAAAGAAACTGACATACAATTATCTGCAACATCTGGAAACAAAGATGTTCCTTCAAATACTGTTTTTTCAAATGTTTTTATATTTGAAATTTCAGTTGGATTATTGCTGTGAAATGCCATGTCTAATAATCCAAAACTCAATTGTCTAAGAGTTGCCATTCCTTCTTGAAAACTCGCGCTTTCCTTTATTTTATTTACATATTCTTGGCGAATAATTTCACCAGTCTCATAATGCTTAGCAAATAAAGCCAAAGCTTCTGGTTCATAACACCAGTTTTCCATGACCTGACTTGGTAATTCTACAAAATCCCAAAAAACTGAAGTTCCTGATAAACTTGGATAGGTTGTATTGGCCAACATTCCGTGTAAACCGTGACCAAACTCATGAAACAAAGTTGTTACCTCATTAAATGTTAGGAGTGAAGGTTTGGTTTCTGTAGGTTTTGTAAAATTGCAAACGTTGGAAACGTGTGGCCGTTCGTTTTTATCATTCTTTATGTATTGCGATTTAAAACTCGTCATCCAAGCACCATTTCGTTTACCTTTTCTAGGGAAAAAATCAGCATAAAAAACAGCAATGAGTTCTCCAAATTCATCTTTTACTTCATAAGTTGAAACTTCTTCGTGGTATTTATCGATGTCAAAAATTTCAGTAAATGTTAAGCCAAATAGTTTATTGGCAATTGTAAAAGCACCATTCAAAACATTTTCTAATTGAAAATAGGGTTTTAGCTTTTCGTCGTCTAAATTATATAGTTTCTGTTTTAATTTTTCGGAATAATATGATCCATCCCATTTTTCTAGTTGCTCAATTCCATCTAATTCTTTTGCAAAAGCCTTTAATTGTTCAAATTCTATTTCGGCGGCGGGTTTAGCCTTTGCTAAAAGGTCATTGAGAAATGATTTTACTTTTTCTGGATTTTGTGCCATTCGTTCTTCGAGTACAAAATGAGAATGTGTTTGATATCCCAATAAATTAGCACGCTCAAAACGTAATTTTGCGATTTTTAATGTTATTTCTTGATTGTCAAATTCATTATTTTGAAAGGCTTTTTTTCCGGCTGCAATTGTAATTTTTTTGCGCAATTTTCTATTTTCTGCATAAGTTACAAAGGGAACATAGCTTGGATAATCTAAAGTAAAAATCCAACCTTCAAAATTTTTTGATTTTGCTAATGTTTTCGCCGCTTCAATTGTGCCTTCTGGCAAACCTTTTAAATCATATTCGTCTTTAATATGTAATTGATAATTATTGGTTTCCGCCAAAATATTTTCGCTAAAGGTCAATTTTAATTTTGCCAATTCGGTATCAATTTCACGAAGTTTAGATTTTTTTTCTTCTGATAATAAGGCTCCGTTTCTAGAAAAACTTTTGAATTTTTTGTCTAATAAGGTAGTCTGTTCTATTGAAAGATTTAAAGTTTCTTTTTGTTCGTAAACCGATTTTATTCTTTTAAATAAATCTTCGTTTAAGGTTATATCGTTGCTAAACTCTGTTAATAAAGGGGTAACTTCCTGAGCTATTTTCTGCATTTCGTCACAGGTTTCTGCAGCATTTAAATTGAAGAATATAGATGATAATCTATCTAATGCTTCGCCAGAAAATTCTAATGCTTCGATGGTATTTTCAAAAGTTGGTGCTTCTTGATTGTTTATTATAGTTTCGATTTCAGCTTTTGCATTAGCGATATTTTCGATAAAAGCAGGTTTGTAGTCTTCTAATTTTATTTGTGAAAAAGGCGCAGTATTATATTTGGTACTAAATGTAGAGGTAAGTATTTTCATTTTATGCTTAATTTATTTCTTTAAATCGCAAAGTTGCACATAGAACATTGAGTAACTTTGGGTTTGATTTCGTGAGACTTTGTATAATTTTTTTATTTTTTTAAATTTTCGGATGCTTCTCTCACTGCTTCTTTCAAACTTTCTTTGTACAAAATTATTTTATTTAAAACCGTTTTATCAGAACCTCCAATAATTTGAGCACCTAGAATTCCAGCATTTTTGGCTCCGTTTAGTGCGACAGTTGCGACAGGAACGCCACTTGGCATTTGAAGGATTGACAAAACCGAATCCCAACCATCGATAGAATTACTAGATTTTATAGGAACGCCAATTACAGGAAGTGGCGACAACGAAGCGACCATTCCGGGCAAATGTGCGGCGCCACCGGCTCCAGCAATAATTACTGATATGCCACAATTGTGGGCATTTTTGCTGAAATCAAATAATTTTTCGGGCGTTCTGTGTGCAGAAACAATATCAACTTCTGTTTCGATGTCAAATTGTTTTAGAATATCTATGGCTTCTTGCATTACTGGCATATCAGAAATGCTTCCCATTATTATGGCTATTTTCATTCTTTTATAAATCTAAAACTATGTTTATATTTTCTTTGATTTTTGATGTAATTTCTTGATTTACAACTCCAATTTTTTTAAAAAATCGGGTATTATCAATTGCTCTAATTTGGTCTACCATAATATCAGAATTTTCATTTAATCCACAATTGCCTTTTAAAATTCTTATTCTTAATATTGTAGACTCGCTATTTAATTTTGTTGTAATTGGTAAAATTATTGTTGACGGATGCTCAATTTCATTCAATAAATTTGTCTGAATAATTACAACAGGTCTCATTTTTCCCGATTCTGTACCAATTTGGGGATTTAAATCGGCTAACCATATTTCAAATTGATTCATGTAAAGTATCTAATTTTTCAAATTCTTTTAAAACTTCTAAAGAACTTTCGGATACTAATTTTGATTCGAAATGCAGTTTTTTTTGAAGTAATAATCTTTTTTGAGCTGCGTTATAATATTCTAGAGCATCATTAATGTATCTATTTCTTGGTTTTTTGATGGAAATAAGTATATTTTCTGTTTCTCCAAAAATGGAATCATCAATTTTTAATGATATCGTTTTCATATTAAAATATTATATTACAAATGTATACTAAATTAGTATATACTTTTTTAAAATAAATGTTAAATTTTACTTATCACTCGAATACTATTTTTAACTTCTTCTGCAATTTTTCTAGCAATTTCCATATCTTCATTTACAATGGTAATATGTCCCATTTTTCTAAATGGTCTTGTTTCTTTTTTGCCATAAATATGTGGAGTTACACCATCAATTGCCATAATTTTTTCAATATTTTCGTAAATAACAGGTCCTGAAAAACCTTCTGATCCAACTAAATTTACCATAATTCCAGCAACTTTACTAGCAGTTTTTCCCAAAGGTAAATTTAAAATAGCACGCAAATGATTTTCAAATTGAGATGTATAACTGGCTTCAATAGAATAATGTCCTGAATTGTGTGGTCTTGGTGCCACTTCATTCACCAAAATTTCATCGTCATTTGTTAGAAACATTTCAACAGCTAATAATCCAACATGATTAAAAGATTCAGATACTTTTAAAGCAATTTCAGTAGCTTTTTTTGCAATATTATCTTCTATTCTTGCCGGACAAATTACATATTCTACTTGATTAGCTTCAGGATGAAACTCCATTTCGACGACAGGATATGTTTTTATTTCGCCGCTTATATTTCGAACTACAATTACAGCGAGTTCTTTTTTAAACGCAATTATTTCTTCGACGATACATTCTACATTGGGAATTTTGTTTAAATCATCTAAAGTGCGAACGATTTTAACTCCGTTTCCATCATAGCCAAATTGAGCAGATTTCCAAACAAAAGGGAAATTTATTGAAGATTTTTGATTTGAGATTGCTAATTTTAAATTTTCTAAATCTTTGTACCTTTCAAATTTTGAGGTTGGAATGTCATTTTGAACATAAAAATCTTTTTGAACTCCTTTATTCTGAATTAATCGCAAGGTTTTTGGAGATGGAAAAACTGCTAACCCTTCTGCTTCTAATTGATCTAAAGCATCAAGATTTACATTTTCGATTTCTATAGTTAGTAAATTTATCAGTTTGCCAAAACTATAAACTGTTTCAAAATTCATTAAATCACCTTGGATAAATTTTGTAGCTCCAAATTGGCAAGGAGCTTCACTACTTGGGTCAAGAATGTAAGTTTGAATATCGAATTTTCTAGATTCAGCAAGGGTCATTTTGCCTAATTGTCCGCCACCAAGAATTCCTAATTTAAAATCGGAAGAAAAATAATTCATTGAGGATCACTTTTTTTAATTGAATTATAAAAAATATGAATTATTCTTAATTTGAGAATTAAGATTTTTATAACTTCTTTTTTACAAATTTACATAAACGAGTTTAGAGTACAACAATTAAGTATCATAAATTATAGTAAAAACAAGAGCACCATCTTAATAAGAATAGTGCTCTTGTCAACCTAACCAATAAATAAACAAAACTATCTTTACATTAAGATGTATATTTTTCGAAAGATTTAGTATTAACTCTTGCTTTCAAGTCATGCAGAAGGTTGTATAATCCAAAAAATGTTCGGTTGATATATAAAAAATGTTTTGAACCTCTGTTGCCATTCATTTTTCTTAGTTGAGTATCTTTTGTTAGCTCTTCTCCCATTTTTGCTATATTTCCAAAAAAATCTTCATCAGAAAAATCAAAAAAATCTCCATGAAAAGGTTTGGTAAAAAGACTTAATAAATTATGAAATAACTTTGTAAAATATATAACTTCTTCTTTTGAATCATCTAATCGTAATATTTCTAATTCATACATTTTTTCATTAAACAGAACAGGATTATCAATAACTGCAGGCGAAGCAAGTTCAAAGTAAGGAATATAAAATTCGTCGGGAACTTTTTTTATACAACCAAAATCGATAGCAATTAAAGTATCATTTTTATCAACTAAAAAATTTCCAGGGTGAGGGTCTGCATGAACTTCTTTTAACTTATGCATTTGAAACATGTAAAAATCCCACATAGCCTGACCTATTTTATCACCTTTTGAGCGATCGGAATTGATTTTTGTAAATTCAGACAAATGGCGACCATCAATCCACTCCATTGTCAAAATTTTTTCTGAAGATAACTCAGGATAATATTTTGGAAATCGCAAATTTTCTATTTTGCTACATTTTTCAGAAATTGAAATGCTTTGAGCTAATTCTAAATTATAATCAGTTTCCTCAAGAAGCTTATCTTCTACTTCTCTAAAATATTTTTCGGAATCTTTACCCTTGAGATTGAACATTCTGGTTGCAAATGGTTTTACCATTGTCAAATCCGAACTTATACTTTCCGCTACACCAGGATATTGGATTTTCACAGCAAGATTCTTCCCATCTTTTGTTGCTTTGTGTACCTGACCGATACTCGCAGCATTTATAGCATCTGGCGAAAACGTATCGTATAAGCTCTCCGGATATTGACCTAAATATTTTTTAAATGTTTTTCTAACTAAAGGAGCTGATAATGGCGGAACAGAAAATTGTGATAACGAGAATTTATCAACATACTGTTGTGGCATAATGCTCTTATCCATACTCAACATCTGTGCAACTTTTAAAGCGCTTCCTTTTAAATTTTTTAACCCGTCATAAATATCCTCAGCATTATTTTCATTTAATTTATCTTTACTCAAGGAGGGATTTATAATTTTTTCGCCATAATAGGCAATATAATTTCCTCCTACCTTAAAACCTGTTTTAACTAATTGGCTTGCTCTATCAATTTTATTGGTTGGTATTCTATCTATTGTTTTCATTTAATTTCTTTTTTCTTTCCATAGGAATTTTCCTAAATCAAAAAGACTTTCTAAAGGCTTTGTATCCAATAAATCGACTACTGTATTCACAGATTTTTCAATTAAAACATCAGTCTTTTCAAATGATTTTGAAGAATCATCCATCCAAAATTTCAATAAAAATAAAAATTGTAACCATGCACCTTCAGCAAAAATTGGCTTGGTAATTCTTGAAACTTTTTCATTTTTTTCAAAACTATCAGATTCTATAATAGTTACGATAAACTCTTTAAAATGGTTTCTGAATTGTTTTAAATTCTTAAGATTTTTTAATTCTTCCTTATTTTCTTCTAACGAAAACAGAACATAGCTTCGGTTGAGTGTTAAAATTTCAAATAGTGTAAAATATAATGTAAGCAGTTTATTTTTGTCTGAATAACTTTCAAATGTCTCTTCTTTTTGTATTGAAGAAGTTGCGTTTTCAAAAAATTTTGTCCAAACATCTTGTTTCACAGCATCTAAAGAGCCATAGAAGGTGTAAAATTCTGATTCAATAATTTTATTTTCTTTACAAAATAGAAATACGTTTTTAGGCGCATGATTATTTTCTAACGTAGAATTCATGTAGGATGTAATGATAAAATTATCATCTATTAGTTTTTTTTTTGCAGTTGATTTTTTAATAGTTTCCATATAATATTTAAATATTGTGTAAATTTAATTATTGTTTAACTTATTACAAAATAATATAAACAAAATATTTGTTAATTGTTATTCAAAAAAAATGAAACCAAAAAAAAACGACTTTAAAAAAAGCCGTTTTTAGTATTTTGTTTGAAAAATATTATTTTAATTACCAGCTTCTTTTTTAGCATCATTTACCATTTTTTCATTTGCTGTAATTGCAAACTCAACTCTTCTGTTTTGAGCTTTTCCTTCGGCAGTATCGTTTGTTGCAATAGGATCTGCGACACCTAGGCCAGTAGTGGTTACTCGATTTATATTTAAACCTTTTGAAGCCAAATATGTTTTCACAGATGCGGCTCTTTGCTCAGAAAGTGTTAAATTATATTCTGGTTTTCCTGAACTATCTGTATATCCATAAATTACTAAATCTGTATCTTCATAATTTTTAAAAACAGGAATCAATTTGTCTAAATTTGCTTTTGCTCCAGCGGTTAAAGTAGACTTATTTGTATCAAAACGAACTGAATTTTCTCCTAATACTAATCTGATTCCTTCACCTACTCGTTCCACTTGAGCTCCCGGCAAAGCTGTTTGAATTTCACGGGCTTGTTTGTCCATTTTTTTTCCAATGACACCACCAGCTACTCCACCAATAACACCACCAAGAACAGCACCCAAAGCTCCGTTGCCACCTTTTCCAATATTATTTCCTAATACAGCACCTAGCAAACCTCCAGCAACAGCACCTATTGCTGCGCCCCGTTGTGTTTTATTAGTATTCTTTACCGACTCACAACTTGTTAAGACTGTGCCTAAACTTAATAAACACAATACTATAAATAATGATATTTTTTTCATTTTGATAATTTTAAATTTATATTGTAACAATTAGTTTTTATTAAAATGGTAAACTACATCCACTATTTTTCCGCCAACATTAATTTTATCTACCAGCTCAAATGATGATTCTGTTTGATTTGCCACTCCTAATACGTATCCGTCTAAAACTTTTTTTGATTTTGTATCATTTAAAATCTTTAAAACAAACTGATTTTCTCTGTTTACAAACCATGTTATTGGTGAACTAAAAGTGGTGCATTTTGAACTATTTAAAGCCATATCTCCTTTGTTATTGTTAGAAATCAAGTGCCAAGTACTACCTACAAAACATTTAGAATCTGCAATGTCAAACGATGTTACTTTTATATAATCTGAACCGGGATAGGTGACAGAACTAACTGTCCAATTTCCTTTCATACCAACTTCGGTTTTTTTATCTAATAAAGTATTTGTAGCCGATTTTGATTTGCAACCAACTATTGCAATCGAAAACAAGAAGTATAAAACTATTTTTTTCATATTAAATTCATTTAATTTAGTTTGTAAAAGTAATAAATATATGATTGTAAATTAAACGAAAACCTATATTTTTTAAATTCCAAAAATTCGGTCAATTTGTCATATTTTGCATTTTGGTATTGATTTTGAAATGTAGCAAAACAAGTTTAACAATAAAATAATAATATTATGAGTTCAGGAAAAATTAATGTTTCGGTTGAAAACATTTTCCCATTAATAAAGAAATTTCTATACAGTGATCATGAAATTTTTCTGCGTGAATTAGTTTCAAATGGAACAGATGCTACATTAAAACTAAAACATTTAACTAGTATTGGAGAGACAAATGTTGAATACGGAAATCCTTTTATTGAAATTAAAATAGACAAGGAAGCTAAGAAATTGCACATTATTGATCAAGGAATTGGAATGACAACTGATGAAGTTGAAAAATACATCAATCAAGTAGCTTTTTCTGGGGCTGAAGAATTTTTGGATAAATACAAAGACTCTGCAAAAGATTCTGGAATAATTGGACATTTTGGATTGGGTTTTTATTCTGCTTTTATGGTTGCCGAAAAAGTAGAAATCATAACAAAATCGTACAAAGATGAACCAGCCGCTCACTGGACTTGTGATGGTAGTCCCGAATTTACTTTAGTGCCAAGTGATAAAACAACTCGTGGTAGTGAAATCATTTTACACATTGCACCAGATTCATTAGAATTTTTAGAAGAAAGAAGAATCAATGAATTATTGAATAAGTATAATAAATTTATGCCTATTCCAATAAAATTTGGAACAAAAAAAGAAACGCTTCCAAAACCAGAAAATGCTCCCGAGGATTACAAAATTGAAGAAATTGAAGTAGATAATATCATTAATAATCCAAACCCAGCTTGGACCAAACAACCAGTAGATTTAACTGATGCCGATTATAAAGATTTTTACAGAGAGTTGTATCCTATGCAATTTGAAGATCCCTTGTTTCACATACATCTTAATGTAGATTATCCATTTAATTTGACTGGTATTTTATATTTTCCGAAAATGACATCGGACATGCAAATTCAAAAAGATAAGATTCAATTGTATCAAAATCAAGTTTATGTAACTGATAATGTAGATGGAATTGTGCCTGAATTTCTTGGAATGTTAAAAGGCGTTATCGACTCTCCAGACATTCCTTTAAATGTGTCACGTTCTTATTTGCAAGCAGATGGTGCTGTAAAAAAGATTTCAAATTACATTACTCGAAAAGTTGCAGATAAATTGAAAGCATTGTTTACTGAAAATCGAGAAGATTTTGAAAAAAAATGGAACGATATAAAAATTGTTTTAGAGTACGGGATGCTATCTGAACCTAAGTTTTATGAAAAAGCAGGTGCTTTTGTATTATATCCTACAGTTGACGGAAATTATTATACAATTGACGAATTAAAAGAAAATCTGAAAGAAAATCAAACAGATAAAAATGGTAAATTGGTTGTTCTTTATGCCTCTAATAAAGATACACAACATGGATATATTACTGCAGCAAAAGATAAAGGGTATCAAGTTTTGCTTTTAGATTCGCCAATTATTTCTCATTTAATACAAAAATTAGAAAGTGATAATGAAAATTTAACATTTGTAAGAGTTGATGGAGACTCGATCGAAAAATTGATTGAAAAAGAAGAAACTCAAATTTCAAAATTGTCTGAAACCGAAACCGAAAAACTAAAAACGGTTATAGAAACTCTAGTTCCAAAACCAACATACAACGTACAGCTTGAAGCATTAGATAGTAATGCGTCTCCATTTATAATCACTCAACCCGAGTTTATGAGACGAATGAAAGAAATGAGTCAGTCTGGCGGAGGCGGCATGTTTGGGATGGGGAATATGCCTGAAATGTATAATTTAGTAGTAAATTCAAACTCAGAATTAGCATCTACAATTTTAAATACTGATGACAAAAATGTGCAAGAACACTTAGTAAAACAAGCGCTCGATTTAGCTAAAATCTCGCAAGGATTACTTAAGGGAGAGGACCTTACAGCTTTTGTAAAACGTAGTTTTGAATTAATAAAATAATCAAAAACTCAAAATATTTTTATAACCTGCAAATTTCCTTTTGCAGGTTATTTTATTTCAAAAAATAAGTAGTTTTACACATCTTAAATTTTAAAATCTTTAGAATGAAAACTAAATCAATTTTTTTAATCTTAATTATTTTTATTGTGCTATCAGCCTGTAAAAAATATGATATAAACGGAAAAGAAATAAAATATAATGAGCTTTTTAAAGCAAACTGGCTTGTGGGCAATTGGGAAAAAACAGATAGTATTGGAACATTAGTTGAACATTGGGAAATTGAAAATGATAGCACCTATATAGGAACATCATATTTTATCATAAAAAAAGATACAATCCACTCTGAAAATATTGAATTAATTCAAGATAAAAATCATCTAATTTATAATGAAACTGTCATCGGTGAAAATAATGATGAATCTATACCTTTCCAAATGATAAAAAGTACAGACAGCATGTTGGTTTTTGAAAATCCTAAACATGATTATCCCAAAAAAATTGTTTACAAACTAACGGGCGAAAAGCGAATGACAATAAAAGTTTCTGGCATAATTGATAAAAAGAAATCATCAGAAAATTATCAATTGGCTAAAATAAATTAGTTTAAATTATCATTAATTAATTCAAACTATCTTACTAAATTGTTTTATTAAAAATTTACTTGAAACATATTTTATAGTATTTGTTAAATAAATAGTAAATCATAATTCGTAAATTTTAAATAATTTATATTTGCCCATCTTAAAAACAGAAATGAAATTCGATTTAGTAAAAAAAGACATAAATTCAAAAGCTAGAGCTGGAAAAATAACTACTGATCACGGAATTATTGAAACTCCAATTTTTATGCCAGTCGGCACAGTTGCATCTGTCAAAGGAGTACATCAAAGAGAACTAAAAGAAGAAATTAATCCAGATATAATACTAGGAAATACTTATCATTTATACCTTCGTCCACAAATGGATATTCTTGAAAAAGCTGGAGGTTTGCATAAATTTATGAACTGGGATCGAAATATTTTGACTGACTCTGGTGGTTATCAGGTTTATTCGCTTTCGGCAAATAGAAAGATTAAAGAGGAGGGTGTAAAATTTAAAAGTCATATAGACGGCTCTTATCATTTTTTTACTCCAGAGAATGTAATGGAAATTCAGCGCACAATAGGTGCAGATATTATCATGGCTTTTGATGAATGTACACCTTATCCATGTGATTATAAGTATGCGCAACGCTCGATGAAAATGACACATCGCTGGCTAGACAGATGTATCAATCATTTAGAAAAACTACCTTTTAAATATAACTTTGAACAAACATTTTTTCCAATCGTTCAAGGCAGTACTTATAAAGATTTGAGAATGCAGAGTGCAGAATATATAGCTAATTCTAATCAACAAGGAAATGCAATTGGAGGTTTATCTGTAGGGGAACCAGCAGAAGAAATGTATGCAATGACTGAGGTAGTTTGCGACATTTTACCCGAGGATAAACCTAGATATTTAATGGGGGTAGGTACACCGATAAATATTTTAGAAAATATAGCTCTAGGTGTTGACATGTTTGACTGTGTTATGCCAACACGAAATGCTAGAAACGGGATGCTTTTTACAGCAAATGGAACAATAAATATTAAAAATAAAAAATGGGAAGACGATTTTTCTCCTGTAGACGAAATGGGAATTACCTTTGTTGATACTGAATATACAAAAGCCTATTTGCGTCATCTTTTTGCTGCAAACGAATATTTGGGTAAGCAAATTGCAACTATTCATAACCTCGGATTTTATATGTGGCTAGTTCGTGAAGCACGGAAACATATTTTAGCAGGCGATTTTAGGGTTTGGAAAGATATGATGGTTAAAAACATGAGTCAACGGTTGTAAATAGGTTTGAAATTTTTATATTGTTTAAAAAATTTAATTCGGTTAAATAGTTTTAAATAGTTTATGAGTTTAATGTGGTTTATGAATTTAATCCCTAAAAAAGTTTCATATTTTTATAAGTTTTATTTAAACAGTTTTAAAACTATTTTAAACTATTTCAAGTAATTTTCAAATTAAAATAAAAAAAATGTTATCGATAATTGATAAATACATTTTAAAAAGATATTTAGCAACATTTTCAGTAATGTTATTGCTTTTTATACCTATAGGAATCACAATTGATGTTTCCGAAAAAGTAAATAAAATGTTGGAAAATCATGTGCCATTCAAAGCAATAGCAATGTATTATGTTGATTTTACAATTTATTTTGCTAATCTTCTGTTTCCAATATTTCTATTTTTATCTATTATTTGGTTTACTTCAAAACTAGCAAATAACACTGAAATTATTGCGATTTTAAGTTCAGGAATTTCCTTTACTCGATTTTTAAGACCTTATATTATAGGTGCGACTTTTGTATCAATTTTTGCCTTGCTCATGGGATTTTTTCTCGTACCAAAAGCTTCAGACGGTTTTAATAATTTCAGATATATTTATTTGATTGGAAATGGACAAAATGAAATGCGCGAAAACTCGAATGTTTTTCGCCAAATTAGTGATGACGAATATATTTATGTGAGTAGTTTAAACCCAGATTCAAAAATGGCTTTTGATTTTTCATTAGAAAAATTTAATAAAGATAAAACACTGGCCTACAAGATTACTGCAAATAGGATAAAATATAATCCAACTGACAGCACTTACACCATGTTTGATTATACTAAAAGAACTGTTGGGCCGTTGAATGATATTATTGAAAAATCGCCAAAAAAGGACGCCATATTTAGTTTTGAACTCGATGATTTAACTCCAGTAGTTTATATAGCTGAAACACTTTCATACACTAACTTGGTAAAATTCATAAATAAAGAAAGAGCGCGAGGATCATCAAATATAAATACCTATCTTGTTGTACTTTACAAGAAATATAGCATACCTGTTTCAGCATTTATTTTGACGATTATAGCTGTTGCAGTTTCTTCTATGAAACGAAGAGGCGGAATGGGAATGAATCTTGCAATTGGGATTTTATTAGCTTTTGCATTCATATTTTTTGATAAAATATTTGGAGTTTTGGCTTCTGCATCCACTGTTCCTCCACTATTAGCAGTTTGGTTTCCTAATATTGTTTTCGGGATATTAGCTATATTTTTGTTGCGAAATGCAAAGCGATAAACTAAAAAGTTATTTACACCTTCACGTGATTGTTTTCATTTGGGGGTTTACTGCAGTTTTAGGCAAACTTATATCACTTGACGCGCTCCCTTTGGTTTGGTATAGAATGCTTTTTGCTGTTGGATTTATTTATATTTTTATACGGATAAAAAAACTTCCCGTTCAAATTTCAAAAAAAGATAGCATCCGATTATTAATTGCAGGACTAATTATCGCCCTTCATTGGTTCACTTTTTTTAAAGCAATTAAGGTTTCAAACATATCTATAACTTTGGCATGCTTATCTACAGGAGCATTTTTTACTTCGTTGATTGAACCGATTTTTTTTAGAAAAAAAATTATTTGGACTGATATATTCTTTGGAATAATCGTAATAATTGGATTATATTTTATTGCAAAATCTATAAATACTGATAAAATTGGATTGCTTCACTCTTTACTATTTAGAGGTAATAAGTACCTTTTCGGAATAATTTTAGCTCTAATTTCGGCATTTCTTTCAGCCTCTTTTGCAGTAATTAATAGTTATTTTGTTCAAAAAATAAACCCAACCATTATTTCCTATTATGAACTTTCTGGCGGTGTGCTTTTTCTTACAATTTTACTTTTATTTTCTGGAAGTTTCTCTGCAAAATTTTTTCAATTATCCGCATCCGATTTTGGATATCTTCTCATTTTGAGTTCTGTTTGCACCGCATATGCGTTCATTGCATCTACTGCAGTCATGAAATTTTTATCTCCATATACAGTAATGCTAACGATAAATTTAGAACCCATTTACGGAATTATACTAGCCATTTTGTTTTTTGAAGGAGAAGAAAAAATGAATAACTCTTTTTATATAGGAGCTTTAATAATTTTGATTACAGTTGTTGTTAATGGACTTTTAAAATTTAAGAAATAACAAACTATTTACTCAAGTACATTTTTCGCCTAGAGTATAATTCATAAAACTGATCATCCTTTAAATCATCTATAAAAAGAATACTTTCGCCAGTCGATTTCATTTCGGGGCCTAAAGCTTTATTGACATTTTGGAATTTGCTAAATGAGAAAACGGGTTGCTTTATTGCGAAACCTTTCAGTTGAGGATTAAAATTAAAATCGCTAATTTTATTTTCACCGAGCATTACCTTTGTTGCATAATTTACATAAGGTTCGCCATATGCTTTTGCAATAAAAGGAACTGTCCTCGAAGCTCTTGGATTTGCTTCAATAATATAAACCGTATCGTCTTTTATTGCAAATTGAATGTTGATTAATCCAACAGTTCGTAAAGCTAAAGCTATTTTTTTTGTGTGATCTTTTATTTGTTGCATTATAAATTCCCCTAAATTAAATGGAGGCAACGTAGCATTTGAGTCGCCAGAATGAATACCGCAAGGTTCAATATGCTCCATAATACCTATAATATAAACATTTTCGCCATCGCAAATTGCATCGGCTTCAGCTTCGATAGCTCCATCTAAATAATGGTCGAGAAGCAATTTATTTCCCGGAATGTTTTTCAACAAATCGATAACATGTTCTTCTAATTCTTGCTTATTTATTACAATTTTCATTCCTTGTCCACCCAATACATATGAAGGACGCACGAGTAATGGAAAATCTAAAACATCTGCCAAAGCACTTGCTTGATCTGCATTTTCTGCAATTCCAAATTGTGGAAACGGAATTTTAAGTTCTGTTAATAATTCTGAAAATCGTCCTCTATCTTCGGCTAAATCTAAGGCATCAAATGAAGTTCCTAAAATTTTAATTCCATATTTAGAAAGTTTTTCTGCAAGTTTTAATGCCGTTTGTCCGCCTAGTTGCACTATAACTCCTTCTGGTTTTTCGTGTCTGATAATATCATAAATATGTTCCCAAAAAACAGGTTCAAAATACAATTTATCAGCAGTATCAAAATCGGTAGAAACCGTTTCTGGATTACAATTTATCATGATTGTTTCATAGCCACACTCTTTTGCGGCTAAAACCCCGTGAACGCAAGAATAATCAAATTCAATTCCTTGCCCAATTCTATTTGGTCCTGAACCAAGTACTACAACTTTTTTTCTGTTTGATACTACACTTTCGTTTTGCACATATTTTTCGCCAGTAGCAGTTTGAATTTCAGCCTCAAAAGTCGAATAATAATAGGGTGTTGCAGCTTTAAATTCTGCTGCACAAGTATCTACCAATTTATATACACGTTTGATATTCATTTCATCTCGTAGCTTGTATACTTGACTTTCCAAACATCCTAACATATGAGCAATTTGTCTGTCGCCATATCCTTTTTGCTTGGCTTCTAAAACAAGCTCTTTTGGCAAGGAATCAATTTTATATTTTGATATTTCTTTTTCTAACAAATATAATTCTTCATATTGTTTCAAAAACCACATATCAATTTTTGTAATTTCATGAATTCTTGAAAGTGGAATTCCCATTTGAATGGCATCATAAATTACAAAAACGCGATCCCAACTAGCGTATGTTAATTTTTCAATAATTTGTTCATAATTTTTATATCCTTTCCCATCGGCTCCAAGTCCGTTTCGTTTAATTTCTAGCGATTGTGTAGCTTTGTGTAAGGCTTCTTGAAACGAACGACCTATTCCCATTACTTCGCCAACCGATTTCATTTGAAGTCCTAATGTTCTATCGGCACCTTCAAATTTGTCGAAATTCCAACGAGGAATTTTGACAATCACATAATCTAAAGTGGGTTCAAAAAGTGCCGAAGTTGATTTTGTAATTTGATTTTGAAGTTCGTCTAAATGATATCCTAATGCCAGTTTGGAAGCAATTTTAGCTATTGGATAACCCGTAGCTTTTGATGCCAAAGCTGATGAACGGGAAACTCGTGGATTAATTTCGATAGCCACAATATCTTCTTTTTCGTCTGGTGAAACAGCAAATTGCACATTACAACCGCCAGCAAAATTTCCGATACTGCGCATCATCAAAATAGCATAATCTCGCATTTTCTGGAAAGTAGTGTCAGATAATGTCATGGCTGGCGCAACTGTAATGGAATCTCCCGTATGAATTCCCATCGGATCCATATTTTCGATAGAACAAATAATAACTACATTGTCGTTTTTATCTCGCAATAATTCTAGTTCATATTCTTTCCAACCCATTAATGCCTTGTCTATCAGGACTTCATGAATGGGTGACATTTCAAGACCATAAGATAATTTTTCTGCAAAATCTTCTTTTTTATATACAATTGCAGCTCCAGTGCCACCTAATGTAAATGATGGTCGAATAACTAACGGAAAGCCAAATTCTTGTGCAATTTCTTTACCACGAAGAAACGATGTACAAATTTCTGCTGGTGCAGACGGAACTTTTATTCTCTTTAATAATTGCTTGAATTGTTCTCTATCTTCGGTAATATTGATGGCGTTGACATCGACACCTATCATTTTTACATTAAAATCTTTCCAGATTCCTTTTTCGTCTGCTTCCAGACATAAATTTAGAGCTGTTTGTCCTCCCATTGTGGGTAAAACTGAATCGATTTGAGGATGCTCTTTTAGAATTTGAATAATTGATTTTGTGGTTAAAGGCAGTAAATAAATATGATCTGCCATTGAAGGATCGGTCATTATTGTTGCTGGATTTGAATTTATAAGTATAACTTCAATTCCTTCTTCACGAATAGAGCGTGCTGCTTGTGAACCTGCATAATCAAATTCGCAGGCCTGCCCGATAACGATTGGACCTGAACCTATTATTAAAACTGATTTAATTGAGTTGTCTTTGGGCATAGTTGTAAGTTGTTATGTAGTTTGTTGTTTGTTGTTATTATTTGTTATGTAAGTTTTCTTTCCTGTAAAAACTTTCTTTATCAATGGCCAAAAACCTTTCTTTTCTGTTTTGCCATTTTCATAATCTTTAGCATTGTAAACAGTTTCGGAATAATATTCTTTGGCAGGAATATTTCCTTTTTTTTCTACTTCTTTAAGATTTAGGTCACTTAATCTCAACATAGTTTTCTTATTCTTTTTATATCCATAAAAAAACATACTGCGAGTAATTATACTGGTTTTTGTTAAAAAAACATACTGATTTTCCCTGCCTCCATTATCCCTGTAAGCTGAAAAGAGTAATTTGTTTTTAGCATCTCTAACTTCAACATTATCAAATATGTCCATAGTTGACACATAAGTTATTTTTTCGTTATCGGGCAATAGCTTACAATCAACATTCAATGATATACATCCGTTACTTACTATTGGGATTTTAAAAATGTAGAACTTTTTAGTTTCATCTGATTCAGCTTTTATTTCGGTTAGCTTCCATCTTTTTTCATCTTTATCATTTGTAACTTCCAGATAAACATCCATAGAGGGATTTACTACTCCTTCACGACTTGGCATTTTGACTAAATAGAAATTTCCCGTCTCATCTAGTGTAGCTCTGCCATAACAAATGGTAATCATTCCGTCACTTCTGATTATCTGATCCTTTTCATCTATTGCAAATTTGGAATCCCGAATCATTTCCTTTGCCGAAAAATATTCGTTGATGGTTACACCATCATTTTTTCCAGCTATTACCTGAGTGCCATTCTTGCCATAAAAGGTTTTTGACTTAATATATTCAAGCTCGATTATCGCTTTTCTCCTTAAATCATCTGAAATGTTTTCTAAATTCTCATTGAATTTGGAATAGGAAACACGTCTTACATCCAGTTTATTTTCAATAAAATAATCAAAAACTGCTTTTTTTCTATAGTTTGCGAGTCCAAAATTGTGTTGGCTTGTTCCTTTACTGTCGGTATAAGCATTTATTGTAATATTGTAGCCACGTGAATTACTGATTAAATTAAGAATGCTATCAAGGGTGATTTTACCTTTTGGAGTAATCTCATATTTATCAAATTCAAAGTAAATCGCAATTTTTTTCTTTTCTTGAGAGAAAGAAAGAAAACTAAAAAACATAACTATAATTAAAACCGTTTTAATGAAGTTGTCTTTGGGCATTGTAGTTAGTGTGTGTGTATTCATAGTTGTTGTATATTTCAGTATTCGTTTTTCATCTGTTCAACATTCCTTTTTTGAAGTTTGAACTTCGATTAACGAATGTTCAATGTTGAAGTTGTTGCCCTAGCCCCGATAGTAGTGGAAATCCTTTTTATTTTTCTTTAAAAATAAAAAGATTGGAACGTATAGCGGGAAATAGCTCCTAAAATTTATCAATATTTATAAACAAATTATAAAAAAAGCCGTTACTAATAAAAGTAACGGCTTGATATAGATTAATTGCTAATCATTATTTTTTGTGTCTTGGCTCAGACGATACAGTCAATTTATGACGACCTTTGGCTCTTCTTCTTGCAAGAACTTTTCTTCCATTTGGAGTTTCCATTCTGTCCATAAACCCATGTTTATTTCTTCTTTTTCTTTTTGATGGTTGAAACGTTCTTTTACTCATGACGTAATATCTTTAAAATATGATGAAAATTTTGTTAATAGATTATAAAATTCTAATTTTAAAACCGAGTGCAAATATACAAACCTTTTTTTTTCTGACAAGTGGTTTTATGAAAAATGTTTTGAAAAACTTTATTACATTTGCAATTCAAATTTTTAATTATGTTTCACAAAAATATCAAAATCATTATTGCTGCTTTAATACTTATTACTGCTGTTTGGCAATTTACGGAAAGTAATATCGGCAACGGAATTTTTTTAATCATTTTATCAATCATTCCTGTGTTTTTATATTTTAAAAATGAATTAATAATTCTTTCTTTTTTACAACTTCGGAAACAAAATTTCCCTGGTGCCCAAAAATGGTTGTCTAAAATTTCGAATCCTGAGACTGCTTTAGTTCAAAAACAACAAGGATATTATAATTATTTACAGGGTTTAATGTTGTCTCAAACAAATTTATTACAAGCTGAAAAGTTTTTTAAAAAAGCAATTCAGTTGGGTTTAAACATGGATATGGATTTGGCAGTAGCAAAGCTTAATTTAGCTGGTATTGCTATGTCAAGAAGACGAAAATTGGAGGCTACCACATTGATAAGTGAAGTTAAAAAACTTGATAAACAGGGCATGCTTAAGGATCAAATTTCGATGATGAAAGAGCAAATGAAAAAGATGTAATCTTAATATTAGTCTTCTTATAATTTAAAAATCAATATCCGCTTGTAGGAATTTCTATCTCATATTTTTTCTTGCCAGGATTAAAGAGTTTTTTATCTCGCAACCATGGATTGTGTATTTTTAATATTTTGTAATTAATTCCTTGATTTTTTGCAAAAGTTGCTAAATCTGTAATTGTACTATCTATTTCGAGAGTTTTGGTTGGAATATTTTCATACATTTCTTGTTTAGAAACATTAAAACCATACAATTGAGGATTTTTCATAATTTCTTTTAATGCTAGAATTCTAAAAACATAGCGTGAAGTTTCATCATTTAAAAGTAAATCATAATAATCTGAAACTTTTTGTTCTAAAATTTTAGATATAACACCATTGATTCCGCCATTGTAAGATGCAGCAGCCAAAGTCCAATTACCAAATTTTTGTTTTGCTGCTACTAAATATTTACAAGCAGCTTCGGTAGATTTTACTAAATGGTATCGTTCATCAACACTTTCATTTATTTCCATACCTTTCTCTTTTGCAGTCTCGGGCATAAATTGCCAAACTCCTTTTGCTCCAGATGATGATACTGCATTTGTTAAAGCACTTTCTATTACTGCAAGGTATTTAAAATCGTCGGGGACACCATATGTTTTCAAAATAGGTTCTATTACAGGGAAAACTCTATTTGCACGTTTTAAAATTAAAATTGTTGATGAATGTAAGTTTGCATTTACCAGTAATTCTCGGTCAAAACGCTCCCTAACATCTGCAATTTGTAGTGGAGTTTTCTCACCTGCAAAATCAACTTCTGTAGGAAAATATTGTGGTGTTCCTTCGTGTAATTGTAGTTTTTTATCATCTCCAGAAATTGCAAAAATAAAAAACCCAAATGAAAAAATAATTACCATAAAAATTCCAATCTTCTTAATCCTTTTCATTTTGTAAATTTAAACATTTAAGCAAAATTAAACTATTTGAAGGATTTTAGATTTTTTTTTAACAAATCCAATTTCAAAATAAATTTTCATTAAAAATTAATTTTATCCTTGTCATCGTGAAGAATGATTTTTGGCAAATTTTGATTAAACCATTTAAATCTGTTAAGAATCATCATGTGAGTTCCACCTTTTACATTTATAAAATTTTTAATGTTTTTAACTGGAAAAACCTCATCGCTATCACCATGAATATGAATAACATTTGAATCAACAGATTTACGCTCCCAAATAATAACTTGCTCGATGGCCCAATCTAGATATTCCTTATTTCGCATATATAAATAACGTTCGTATAACTTTAAACGTTGTTTAAAAACATCGCCAAATGCATATTTTACTAACAACTCTACATTTGCTAACAAACTTGTAGGTATTAATTTATATGCTTTTGTTGTTTTTGCAATTTTCATCCTTCTTGGTAGTTCAGCGTTAGATTTGACACTTGAAATGATAATGATTTTTTTTGGTTTTAAAAATTGAGCCATTTCCTGAACTAAAATTCCACCAAAAGATACTCCAATCAAAACCGGATTATTACCTTTTACTTTCTCTGCCATTCGCTTTGCATAATCCTTCAAGGTTTCATGCGAAACAGGTACAAACCATTCGAGCAAATGAATTTCAAACTGACTTTCTGGTAACTCAATTCGTTCAAAAATTGAAGAACTTGCGGCTAAACCAGGCATTAAATAAACTTGAATCTTACTCATATTTTAAAAAAAATTGGCTGTTTTATCCATTATTTTTTCCGAAATTTGCATAAAATTACTTTTTTAGATTGAATTAAATATGAACGAAATGTTATTTTTACAAAAATTGGAAATTAAAGACAATACTTTTTCAAGACAGTTTGAAACTTTAGTAGATGGGAAATTGATTTCGTTAGAATATTCTTTTCAAGAAAAAAAAATATTTTTAACTAGAATTAATGTTCCCGAAGGATTTTCGGATGATGAGTTCATAAACGATTTGTTGAAAAATATTATGGAAATAGCATACGAACGAAAATTAAAAGTTGTTCCAATATTACCAAAAATCGCCTTATTTTTTAGAAAAAATACCATTTACAGAGATTTATTGCCTCCTGGAATAAAAATATAAAGATTAAATTTTTCTTTAAACAAATCCCAAATTCTAATATGAGTAATTAGAGTTTGGGATTTTTTAATTATTTTTATAAAATGGAATCAACAAAGTTAAATCTTGACATTGTAGCATTTTTTGAAGTTATCGAAAAATATTATGGCTGTAAAACAGAAATTACCGAAGGATTATTTTCTGATTTTGATGCAAATTTAACCACTTGGAATTTATCTGAATTTCAACTAATTCGCTCAGCATATAGAAAAAATGGCAATCGATTTATGTTTGAAGGCGACAAAATGTATTACGAAATTTCAGGCGAAAGAATCATTGACTTCAAACAACCCGGCAGACATAAATATGAATTTATTGAACAATATAGCGAAAGTGTATTTAGAATTACTAAGATTAGGTTTCATTATAAATATTGATTTTTTTGTATAATGTATATTGTAAAATTGTATAACGTATTTGACAGCAAACCATTTACAACTTATTTTTTGTTAGTTTAGGAATTCCGTGAAATTCAGTTTTTTACAGTATATAATTTTACAGTATTCAACTTACACGTTTACTTTCAAAAACTCCATCCTTACACTTCCATCTTCATCAATTTTAGTCAAATTAATTTCGTGCAAAGTATTTACCAATTCGGGATTCCATGGAGTTTTTACTTTTACATAATTTTCAGTAAATCCGTGAATATATCCTTCTTTATTTTCTGATTCAAATAAAACAATTCTGTTAGTTCCAATTTGACTTTCGTAGAATGCACGACGTTTTTTAACAGATAATCCGCGTAGCATTTTACTACGCTTGTTTCTAACATTCATTGGCACAACATTTTCCATAGTCGAAGCTTCCGTATTGTCTCTTTCAGAATAAGTAAAAACGTGCAAATACGATATATCCATTTCGTTTAAGAAATTATAAGTTTCTAAAAAATACTCGTCAGTTTCGCCTGGAAAACCTACAATTACATCAACTCCAATACAAGCGTGTGGCATTACTTGACGAATGTTTGCAACTCTATCAGTATAAACTTCACGTTGGTAACGACGTTTCATTTTACCCAAAATTTCATTACTTCCAGATTGTAACGGAATATGAAAATGCGGAACAAATGTTCGACTTTTTGAAACAAAATCAATAGTTTCATTTTTCAATAAATTGGGTTCGATAGACGAAATTCGCAATCGTTCAATTCCTTCAACTTCATCTAATGCTTTTACTAAATCAAGAAAGGTATGTTCATGCTTTTTGTTTCCAAATTCGCCTTTACCATAATCTCCAATGTTTACGCCTGTTAAAACAATTTCCTTAATTCCTTGTTTAGAAATATCAGAAGCATTTTTCAAAACATTTTCCAATGCATCACTTCTAGAAATACCACGTGCTAACGGAATTGTGCAATAAGTACATTTATAATCGCAACCGTCTTGTACTTTCAAAAACGCACGAGTTCTATCGCCAATAGAATAACTTCCTACGTAAAAATCGGCTTCTTCTATTTCGCACGAATGTATTTCGCCCATATCATTTTTGGACAAATCATTGATGTAATCGGTAATTTTAAATTTTTCGGTAGCACCAAGAACTAAGTCAACTCCATCAACCGCAGCCAATTCTTCAGGTTTTAATTGCGCATAACAACCAACTGCAGCAACAAATGCTTTGTCGTTGAGTTTCATCGCTTTTTTTACAATTTGCTTGAATTGTTTGTCAGCATTTTCTGTAACCGAACAAGTGTTAATCACATACATATCGGCAACTTCTTCAAAATCAACTCGTTCAAAACCTTCATCTTGAAAATTTCTTGCAATGGTTGATGTTTCTGAGAAATTTAATTTACATCCCAAAGTGTAGAATGCTACTTTTTTTTTGTTTTCCATAAGATAGTTCAATTAATGAAATCGTTGTCAAAAATTGAGTTTGCAAATTTAGTAAACTTTGTCAAAGTTTGAGATTTTGACAAAGTTTTAGTTTCTATATAATCTAAACAATTAAATCCATTTTTTTCCACCACCAAAATTGCAATGGAAAATCAGGATAAGTAGCAATGAATTTTTTATATTTAGAAAGTTTAGCTTCTTGCTCATTAAACTTTACTTCGACTGCAAATCCTTTTAAAAATTGAGTTTCTACAATAAAATCTACTTCGTTTCCGTCGGCAGTTCGCCAATATTTGATTTGGTCCTGTTCGTGTTTTTCGGATAAAACTCTAAAACAAAAGTTTTCTAAAACCAATCCTTTATCGGCTCGTTGCTCTAATGGAGAAAAATAATTTATCAAAATATTACGCAAACCCAAATCGTTTATATACACTTTTGGCATTTTAGTTAACTCTTTGCGCAAATTGTTGTAAAATGGCTTCACTAATGTAATATGAAAACATTTTTGCAATACATACAGATAATTTTCAACCGTTGCATTGGTCATTCGTAAAGTATTTGAAATTTCGTTTACATTCAACATATTTCCAGATTGACTTGCTAAAAGCATCAACATTCTGTAAAATTTTGTTTCATCAGCAACACCAGATTCTAATAAATCACGTTTGATATATGAATCTCGAATCTCGCGAAGCAATTCAATTTTATCGTTAATATTATCTTCTAAAACTACTGCTGGATAACCACCATAATTGATAAACTCGTCCAAATAAGCCCAAAATAAATTTTCATGAATGGATTTTACTTTCTTTTTAGATTGCAATAATTTCAGTTCAGCAACCAAATCGTTTCTTCCTTTAAAATGTAAAAATTCTTCAAAATCTAATGTTCCCATCTGAAAAATTTTCTTTCTTCCAACTAATGAATCATTGAATTGTTTATCGATATAGAAAGCCGAACTTCCTGTTGCAATAATTTTTAATTGATTGGAATATTCGTCGTATAATAATTTTAAAAAAGTTGTGGCATCATCAAGATATTGGATTTCGTCAATAAATACAATGATTTTTTTATTAGTAATCAATGGACAAATTTTGAACAAATTTTCAGGATTCAAATTCAAATCATCCAAAATATCTTTACGATCAAGGTTTAAAAAATAACATGTTTCGCCTTTTAGTTTCAAATCTTCATACAATTGTTTGAGCATTGTAGACTTTCCTATTTGGCGTTGACCAATAAGTATAGTAAACTCTTTTTTAGAGAAATGCTTTAAAATAGTTTGTTGTTTTTTTCTTCGTACCATAGCGCAAAGGTATAGAAAAAATATAAAATATCTGATAATTTTAAATTATTTTTA
>JANXVF010000092.1 GCA_025351785.1 Flavobacterium sp. | reverse complement strand
ATAATCTATGGCTCTATGTGGTTTAAAAAATAAATATACATTTTAGACCAAAGCCTATAATAATTGATATTTTTAAATAGAAATGCCACGCAATAGCGTGGCATTTCATTGTCAAATCAATTATCTAAACCCTAATTAAACATGATTTTTCTGTTTGTATCACCTTTATCTGTTTTAACTTTTACAATATAAGTTCCAGTTGAAACGTTTTTGATAGGCAATTCTATATCTTGCTGGTTCTGGTCTTTTACATTCCAAGTTCCAATAGATTGTCCTAAAATATTATATAATGATACTGATTCTACTGTAGCGTCTGCCACACTATTTTTTATAATTAAAATATTTTTTTCGCTTGTGTAAGCAACTTTTATTCCTTCTGTAATAGTTGTATTAGAGATAGTCGATAAACTAGTTGATGCATTTGTAAATGTCATCTCAAATCTATTTTCTGTCAATCCTTGTGGAACTTCTACAATGTAGGTATCATTTGTAATTTCGTGATAGCTCTCATCTAATTTGTCGTGTATGTATATATTTACATCGCTATCTAAATTTTCAGTCTCATCAACCATAAACTTAATTTCGCCAGCCGCAAGAGCTTTTACACCTATTGGATAAATATTATTTACATTAAAGAAGCTATCGCCATTAATATTTAGTTTAGTGCCATTGTTAATAAAGTACATATCACTTGGTTGACTATCAATATGAATTCCATCATATCCTGGATCGATTCCGGGAGTTGCATTATTTTCCATAAATCCAAGTAAAACTTGACGGTGATATTCTTCTTTAGAAGTTTCCCCTAAACGAATTCTTTTATAAGTGTCAAAAGTTATTCTGTCATTTCTGTTATCAGAAAAATGGTTAATTGCTAATTGACTATTTGTACTTTTAAACATTGAAAAACTTGAAACATTATCTTCTTTAATAAATGCTCTTTGATCGTTATTAAACGAAATGTTACCACCAGATGCCGATCCTACTACGAAGAATCCTTGTCCTGCAGGAATGTAACGTGCAGGTATTTTTGAACTCGAACCTAAACCACTTGAACCTGCTGGAGCAATAGGCGGGGTTCCACCAACTAATGTACGAGCGGCATAACCACCTTGATAATTTGCAGTAACGTGAGAAACGTTTGTAGTATAATGTTCCCAGAAATATAATGTTCCATTTAATGAAGCTGCATTTGCAGTTATAAATGCATTTGCATCAAGAGCCGAAGCATAAGGATTTCCTGATAAATTTAAGTTATTAGCTGCAATAGGTGATGTGATTACTCCATTATTAGGTTTCCCCAGAAATGTATAATTTTGTGTAGATGCAGAACCACTTCCTTTCATAGTATATCCTTGACCAGGCAATAAACTTCCTGCTGAACCAACTGACTGCCAATTTGCATAAGCATTAGTTACATTTTGAAATTTAAATATCCAGTAGTTACTTATTGTTATAGGGCTTGTTGGGCTTCCGTTATAACCAGTTGTAAATGTAATATTTTGAGGAGTTGTAGTGGTACCATCTTTCATAACTCCCGCTATAGTGTAAGAATTATTATTTGTAGTATTATTTATTGCTCCCACAGGTGATGACCAATAGTTGTAATTATATACATTACGCTGTCCGAGTTGGTCTCTTTCAATATTTCCGGCACTTGTTGGGTCTAAATCACTATTAAGGGTTTGAATTAGTTGCGATTTTCCAACCAAATCAATTTTACCATCTAATTTCACATAATGTGATACTTCAATTTTTGTATCATTAGTTGCAGATAATGTGTTTGTGTTTACCAATAAACCTAGTAAAACTTTATTACCATTAGAATCTACATTGTGTAGCGTTTTTACAATATTCCAATTAATAGGAGTTGATCCGTCTATAATCGAAAGACTATTTGCTAAATCTTGAATATTTCCGTTTAACCAAGTCGATGTATTAGACCATAATCCGTTTGTTGTACTTACATAAGGAAGTGGTGCTGTTTGGGTATTAATCGAAATTTTATTTGGTATTATTAAACTTCCTCTATGTACATTTCCTGAGTCGTCATCAAGATGGGTTCCTATGTATGAATTCATAGAATAATAAGCAAAAAGATTTGACCATAACAAAGTGCTTACATCATTTTTTGTAACTGTTGCTGGTATAATTGTACCTTTTGTTCCAGTTCCGTTTTGAAGAATTTCTTGATTCATTAAGAAACGAATTTCTGTTGGCGATAGTACTCTACTCCACATTCTTAATTCGTCAATATCACCTTTAAATAAATTTTTAATAGTATTCTTGTCAATATAATTAGAACCTATACTAAATACACTTGCAGTGCTAACTGGTGCAACTAAAATTGTAGATGAAGTATCTAAAACTCCGTCTATGTATATACTCAAAGTAGCTCCACTAGTATAAGTTACAGCTATATTATGCCATTTTTGATCGGGAAGGCTTGTATTTGTAATTAGACTATAAGTAGTACCAGAAACAGTCCATTCCATTCTAACCTTATTATTATTTTGTAAAACTAACTTGTAACCGCTGGTTGCATTTGCTTTTTTAGAAATTATATCTCTTTCATCATTCAATGTGTTGTTTCCATTAGGACGAATCCATGTCATTGTTGTAAAGTTTGGCGACAATTCGTTAAAATCTCCAATTCTGACAAAATCATCAAAACCATCCATTGAAACATGTAATGAATTTGTAGCTCTGTGAGCCACTCCAAATGTAAAATATCTTGTTCCGTCAAAATCGTATGTTAAAGTTTGATTTGAACCTGAGGTAGACATAAAAACTGTTTCAATTCCAGTTGTATAAGCGGCATCATCTGCAATTAACATTACATAAGCATCTGTTGGTCCTAGAGCTGGCAAGCCACTTGTAAATGCAGCAGTAGGAACTGAAACTCTAGTTGTACCTACATCGCCCCCTGTTTCTACAATTTTCCATCTGCGATTTACTACATCTGTAATAGTGGTAATGGTTGTAGGTCCTAAATTTACAGCATATGGAGTTACAGAAGTATTCATATTAGCGCCATTATCGCCCCAGACTAAAAATCTTTTGTCAGATCCAAATGTGCTTAAGTTTAAATTGTTTGTAGGATAAACATCAGTAAGTCCAATTGTTAATATAGTACCAATATTTTCACTTGTAGATTGCTTTTGATTTAATTGAGTTACATCATCTCTACCAATACCTGCAATATTATAATCGTAACCATTATTTACAGTATAATCCCAAATAACAGCACCACTAGAATCTGTATAATTTGTATCACACAAGCTATTTACTGTGGCACTAGCAACATCATGAAGCGTAACACCATTTTTTATGGCTAAATAGGATTCTATTTTTTTCTTTTCAGCAATAGTTTTTACGTCAGAATAGGAGATAATTTCAGATAATCTACCATCTAAATATGATGCTATATTTCCATTTAATGAAAAACGACCAATACCTAGATTGTATTGAATATTCTGAAATTCAGCAAAGTTTAGGTTGCCTATAAGAGTTACACCACTACCGTCAGTATATTGCCCTGATGTGTTATCTATTCGTTTTCCGTTTTTATATATTTCAGTTGATGTACCGGTAGCATTTGTTTTCACATTATATATAGTTGTTTCCTGCGGATAAGTTTCGGTAGTAGTTGTATATGCTCTACCGTAAGAATTAGTTGAAGGCGCATTCTGAGGTACTGAGCTTATGCTATGTGAAATTAATTCATTAGTAAATCTAATAGTAAAATTCCCTAAAGCAAACCCTGTACCGTCAACTTGAAAACTATTTTGTGATGTTCTTCCTGAAATAGGAACTTGTCGAGTAGGTAAGCTACTGTCGATTATTGTATTTGATTTTACAACAATATAGTAATCTTGAGAAAAATAACCACCTTTTCCTCTCATATATTGTGAAGAAGCTGCTGAAAAATCGATAACTGGGTTGAAATTAATATTTCTAACACCATCTCTATAAATTGGTTTATTTGCGCCTATTCCAACCGCATTATTGTTAGAAGCTTGGTCATTCCATGTATCAATAGATGCTCCGTCGGCAGTGGTACTTGTACCTGCATTAGATTTTAACCAAAGTTTTAAGTTAGTTCCTACGTTTCCTGGATTGTTTGGTTTAATCGCTGGGGCTACAATTGGATCACCTTTTACAAAAAAGTTATCTATTGCCATACCTTGATCGGTAGTTGCGCCATTAGATGTAAAAACAAATCTAAAAAGTATTACAGGCTTGTTATCAACATCGTTAACTTGAGTAGAACGCTCAACAAATTCATTAAATGGTGAACTTACAATTCCACTATCATTGCTAAATCCGTTAGTATTTCCTAGAGATGTGCTTAAAGAAGCCACAACATTAGAATTATACCAACTGATACTCTCCTGATAGCTTCCCAATACATTCCACGTAAAACCAAAATCTGTAGAATATTGTACCTGCAAACCATCATTTGTATCATTTGAAGTATCAAATCTTACATCAAATGAAACTCTAATGTTATTATAACCTGTTGTTGAAATTAAGGGACTCATTAAATAATTTAATGAATTATTATTGTATGACCCACCATTATTTGATCTCCAAAAACTACCTTCACCTCTGTAAGTACTGTTACCATAAGTCCATGTAGATCCTGAACCACTAGGTGTCCAACCTCCATTTGAAGCGTCGAAATTTTCATAAAAAATTGTGTATGACTGTGTAGGAAAACTTGTACCAGTACCTTTTATAAAAAATGTAACGGTAGTAGCGCTTGGATCGTTTGTAGTAAAAGATATTGTAGCTGTTCTTGCACCTAATGCAGTTGGATTAAAAGTTATATTAAATGTAGTTGTTCCACCCAAAGGCGCAACTGGAGTTGTATAATTTTTGGTTAAAGTAAATTCTGCAGCGTTTGTACCTGTAATTGATATTGCTCCTAATGTAAGGTTAGTTACCGCGGCGGTGTTTTTTACAGTAAAGGTTTTGGTAATAGTACCAGAAGATTCGTTTGTAGAATTAAAATCTGTTTGATTTACTAAACTTGGAGTTCCAGCTCCTGTATTACTAATAATTGTACCTGCACAAGATACTTGTATTTGTTGTGCAAAACCAATATTTAAAAATAAATAAATTAGTACTGGAAATAAAATTTTTTTAGGTCTGTGTAAAGTTGTAATCATAGCTTTAGGGTTTTAACTATTTGGTTATGTACTTATTTGTAATCTCAACAATTACATATCTTGATATAATTTGACTCTACAAAAGTAATTTAGTACTTTAAATAAAAAAAATATTTTATCGATTAAAAGCATATTTAATCGATAAAAAACATTATTAATATTTTAATAACATAAAAAACTTACAAAATGCTTATTAGATAATATTTTTTTGTAGAACTAATTTGATGTTTTATTGAAATAATGTCAAAAACAATGAAATCAATCAATAAAATTTTTGAATAATTATAAATAACCTTTCTAATTATCAAATTATTTGAATTTTGAGACTAATTTTTGAAGTAAATTTTAAAGTATAAAATTACCTTAAGATTTTGTAATACTATAATGCTTCTATATTATGTATGAATTTTTTTAATTTGATTGTAATGAATTTTTAATGATTGATAATATGGTATTATTGGGAACTATAGGTTTGCCAATTTTAACATCTACGAAAACCAATATAAAATGAGCTATTGTTAATAACTCTTCACTTTCGTTATGAATTTGACAATCAAATTCAATCTTAACGCCACTATAAACTTTTAGTTTAGTTGTAACAGTTAAAATGTCATCATAACGTGCAGGTTTTTTAAAATCAATTTTCATAGAAACTATAGGCAATGCGATTCCGTCTTCTTCTAAAGCTTTGTACGAAATTCCTTTTTTTCTAAGCCATTCCACTCGCCCAATCTCAAAATAGGGAATGTAACTTCCATGATATACAACCCCCATTTGATCTGTTTCTGAATACCTTACTCTTACTGTAATTTTATGTTCATTCATCTGTTTTAATTTACATTTAGTCTATAATTATTTTATCTTTTTTTTAACCTTACAACATTAATTCTGAAAAATCAATACCAATATAATTTTTTTTTAGAAAATTTGTTCACATATTTGTTACCCCGAAAAATACAAATTAAATCACCTTTTCTTTTGTAAGATTAACCTTTACTTAACATTAATTTAAAGCATAACAATGAACAAAAATGCGCAATCAGTATGGGAAAGCTGTCTGTTATTTATTAAAGATAATATTCAAGAGCAAGCATACAAGACTTGGTTTGAGCCAATAAAGTCAGTGGAGCTTACTGATAATGCGTTATACATACAAGTACCAAGTAAATTTTTTTATGAATGGTTGGAGGAACATTATGTAAAATTGTTAAAAGTTGCATTGACTAAAGAACTAGGTAAAAGTGCAAAGTTACTTTATAAAATCAAAATGGAAAATACTTATGGTAACAAACAACCTTTTACAGAACAGTTACCATCAGCTCATAGAAGTCCTATTAGATCTCAAGATGTTGATTCTCAATTTAAAAATTTAAATCCCGAATTAAAAAATCCTTTTGTAATTCCTGGCATACGAAATTTAAAAATAGAATCTCAACTAAATGCAAATTATAGTTTTGACAATTTTTTAGAAGGTGATTCCAACAGACTAGCCAGATCAGCTGGTATGGCTGTTGCAAATAAACCAGGAGGAACATCATTTAATCCGTTATTAATTTTTGGAGGCGTTGGTTTAGGAAAAACTCACTTAGCTCATGCTATTGGAGTTGAGATAAAAGATAAATATCCCGAAAAAACAGTTTTATATATTTCCGCAGAAGTTTTCACACAACAATATATTGATTCTGTTAAAAAGAACAATAGAAACGATTTTATCCATTTTTATCAATTAATTGATGTTTTAATTATTGATGATGTTCAGTTTTTATCAGGTAAAGCAGGTACTCAAGATGTTTTTTTCCACATTTTTAACTATTTACATCAAAATGGTAAACAAGTAATATTGACTTCTGATAAAGCACCTGTAGATATGCAAGATATAGAGCAAAGGCTCTTATCACGTTTTAAATGGGGATTATCGGCAGAATTACACCAACCCGATTATGAAACTAGAATCGGAATTTTAAAAAATATTTTATATCGTGACGGAGTTGAAATCCCGAATGAAATTATAGAATATGTTGCACATAATATAAAGTCAAATGTTAGAGAATTAGAAGGTGCCATAATTTCTTTAATCGCACAATCTTCATTCAACAAAAAAGAGGTTACTTTAGAATTAGCTAAAAGCGTAGTTGAGAAATTTGTTAAAAATGTAAAACGAGAAATTTCTATAGATTACATTCAGAAAGTTGTTTCAGAATATTTTCAATTAGATCTAGATATATTACAGTCAAAAACAAGAAAACGTCACGTTGTACAAGCCAGACAATTAGCAATGTTTTTTGCCAAAAAATTTACTAAAGCGTCTTTGGCAAATATAGGTTCACAAATTGGGGATCGAGATCACGCTACTGTTCTTCATGCCTGTAAAACAGTTGATAATTTAGTTTCTACAGACAAACAATTTAAAAAATTTGTAGAGGATATACATAAAAAACTATCTCTATAATTTTATGTTTCATTTATAATTTTAATTTTTCTATAATCACTATGTTAATTAAAATTCTTATGGTATGCTTAGGAAATATTTGCCGTTCACCTTTAGCTGAAGGTATTTTGCGTTCCAAGCTACCTAGAGACAAATTTGTTGTAGACTCTGCTGGCACAGGAAATTGGCACGTTGGGTCCAAACCTGACGAGCGATCAATTACAACGGCATTGAAAAAAGGTTTAGATATATCACATCAAAGAGGCAAACAATTTATACCAAGTTTTTTTGATACGTACGATTACATTTTTGTAATGGATAATTCTAATTATAATAATGTAATTTCACTAGCAGAAACTCAGGAACATAAAGATAAAGTACAGTTAATTTTAGATCAAATCTTTCCTGGTGAAAATGTAGATGTACCAGATCCCTATTATGGTTTACAAAATGGATTTGATATTGTTTTCGACATGTTAGACGAGAGTTGTGATGTGCTCTCTAAAAAGTTAATATTGAAACACAGTTTTTAAATCACACCATCACGAGTATTGCGTTATTATTGATTTAGTTTATTACTGGTATTATTATATGATTGTAATACAATTATTTACCATTTTCATACATTTTGCTTAAATCGTAATTATATCAACATATCATTTACTTTTTTCACTATTTATAACAGGAGTTTTTTTTTATTAGATAGTTTTCATATTATTTTTTCGCAGGATTTTGTACAAAAAATTATTAAAAAAAGGTTATAATACATTTGGATATTGTTTAAAAAGCGGTTATATTTGC
>JANXVF010000080.1 GCA_025351785.1 Flavobacterium sp. | reverse complement strand
TATTTTTATGTTTTTTTTCATACCATTTTATTTTAATTAACCCTGTCAGAGTTTAAAACTCTGACAGGGTTGTTTGTTAATCTAGGTTTAAACTGCGCTGCAACTTCTGCAATTGCTTTAATATGTTCTGGTGTTGTGCCGCAACAACCGCCGATTATATTGATTAAATTATCTTGTAAATATTCTTTTATTAACACCTGCATTTCGGCTGGTGTTTGGTCGTATTGACCGAATGCGTTTGGCAAACCTGCATTTGGATGTGCCGAAATATTCAGTTGCGTATTATGTGCTAATCTTTTTAGATAAGGTTTTAATTGATCTGCTCCAAGTGCGCAGTTGAAACCAATACTTAACAAATCTATATGCTGAATTGAAATTAAAAATGCTTCGACAGTTTGCCCAGAAAGTGTTCTTCCTGAAGCATCGGTAATTGTACCTGAAACCATTACTGGAATATCGAGATTGCGTTCTTCTTTTACTTCCTCGATTGCAAAAAGTGCTGCTTTTGCATTTAGAGTATCAAAAATTGTTTCTACTAATAAAACATCGCAACCACCATCAATTAATGCTTCAACTTGTTGCTTGTAGGCAATTCGTAAATCGTCAAATGTTACGGCACGATAACCAGGATCGTTTACATTTGGACTCATAGATGCTGTTCGGTTTGTTGGTCCGATTGAACCTGCTACAAAACGTGGTTTATCTGTAAATTCGTCGGCTACTTGGCGCGCAATTTTAGCGGATTCATAGTTTAGTTCGTACACTAAATCTTCGAGATGATAATCTGCCATTCCGATTGTAGTTCCAGAGAATGTGTTGGTTTCTACAATGTCTGCTCCAGCTTGAAAATATAGACGGTGCACTTGTTTTACAGCTTCGGGTTGTGTAATCGACAGTAAATCGTTGTTGCCTTTTAATGGATGTGGAAAGTCTTTAAAACGTTCACCACGAAAATTTTCTTCAGAAAAGTTGTTGCGTTGTAGCATAGTTCCCATGGCTCCATCTAATACCAGAATTCTCTCTTGTATTGCTTGTGTGATTTTTGACATATAAAAATAATTTAATAACCCTAAAAGGTTAAACTCGTAAAAAATTATATATGTTATCTTGAAAGAGAGAAAATTCTCGGGGTTATCTGTATCCAAAATTTGGATTAGAATGTAGCACCTTCTTTTGGCAAAGGGTTGCTAAGCTTTCATCGGGTCTATTCCCTCTAGCTTTCGTGATAACAATCAATATATTTATGAACAGGACAAAGTAACATCACAGAAATGTATTTTGCAAATATTTTTTTGATAAAAAATAAAAAAACCCATTTTCTAATTGAAAATGGGTTTTAAAAAAGTTATAAAATTTTATCTCTTAATAATTTTTGTTGTTCCTACTCCAGCTTCAGATTGTACTTTTACAAAATAAACACCAGAATTCAACTCAGAAATGTTAACTTGAGTTTGGCTTACTGATGATGGACTAACTTCACTTACTACTCTACCGTTGATATCAGTAACTATAATACTTTTTATTGTCGCATCATTTTTAGAATTTACAGTAAAAATATCGTTAACTGGGTTAGGAAAAATTGAGAAGTTGCTAGAAAAGAAATCTGCTGTACTTGCAGTTGGTCTGTCAACAGAAACTGTATCGATTGCAATAATATTTGAATTTGATCCTGTAGGTCCTCCATCAGTAACCCAATATCTAAATCCAAATTCACAATCTGTTACTCCAGTTAACCCTGAAACTGTGTATGAGAATTGAGTAAAAGTTCCAGGATAAGAACCTGCACCAGTCAATAACAAGTTTGGATTTACTGAAAGACAAAGTGTTGTAAAATCGCCTAAATCTGTAGAACCAGTTGATGGCGCTGCAGAAAAAGCACCACTTGTACTTAATCTTAATTCTAATCTGTCTGGATAAGTGTTAGCTGGAGACGGACTAGCGTTTGGTGTTACCGTACGGGTATAAAAGGTTATAATATCGCCATTCTGTAATGATACAACTGGAGTAATTAACCAATTGCTAATATCTCCTGGAGTAGTTGTACTATTAAAATTAACTAAAACATAAGATAATGGTCCACCAGCTTGTGCTCCAGTAGCAAATGCAGTAACAGTAGCAGTAGGAATTGTGAAAGTTGAGGTTCCAACAGGATTACTTTGATTCGTTTCAGTCCATCCACTAGCAAACATTGCAGCAGTCGTTCCTTCAAAACCAAAAGAAAATATGTTTTGCGAAGAACCTAAAAATGGTAGTAATAAAAATGATAGTAGTAATTTTTTCATCATAAATTGTTTTTAAAATTATATACAAATTTATAAAAAAAACTTAATTTAAAAAAATAAATACAGTTTTTAAAAATAATTAACTCTTGAAATCTAAATTACAATCATCTTTTTAGATAATAATAACTTCGACTTGATAGATTGTTGCTATACCTTTGAAATCGTTTACTTTAAATTATTTGATAGTCTTGCCTGACAAATCAAAAATAATAATCATGACACTTTTTTTATTGCTTGGTACTACATAATCAATTGTTTTGTGGGTTATAAATGCTTTGGAGTATTTGTGCCAAGTAGTATTTGATTATATATAATCTTAACATTAGAATTTTTTGCTATTAAAGCATTCTTATCATTCAGAGCAACTTTCAATACCTGAAATTTATTCTTTAAATTTTTAATTACAACTTCGGTTGATTCTTTTAATGATGCCGTTACTATTGAAATCATATTGATTATATTATTAAATGAGATTTTTAACATAAACAAAAGTTAAAATAAAATTGAAATAAATTGTAAATATATTTTCTGTATTTTGTAAAATAATTATACTTTTGCGAAACAAATCGAAAGAGGAATAATTTGACTGATTGCAACCTCATTAAAAAAAGCTAAAGCAGAACTTCTCTACTTTAGTTATACCTGCAATTTTCTTTATTCTTTCAAAAAATAGTATTAACAAATGCTGAAATTAATACAGCATAAAAAATTATATTATGGCATATTTATTTACATCAGAGTCTGTGAGCGAAGGTCATCCCGATAAAATTGCTGACCAAATTAGTGATGCATTAATTGATAATTTTTTAGCATTTGATGCCGAATCTAAAGTTGCTTGCGAAACACTGGTTACAACTGGACAAGTAATACTTGCTGGCGAAGTAAAGTCGAATACTTATCTAGATGTTCAACAAATAGCTAGAGAAGTTATTAGAAAAATTGGTTATACCAAAAGTGAATATATGTTTGAGGCTAACTCTTGCGGAATTTTGTCTGCCATTCACGAGCAATCAGCAGATATTAACCAAGGAGTTGATAGAGCTAGTAAAGAAGAGCAAGGTGCAGGCGATCAGGGAATGATGTTTGGTTATGCAACAAACGAAACTGAAAATTATATGCCACTCGCATTAGATTTATCGCACGCTTTGTTGATTGAGTTAGCTAGTTTACGTCGAGAAAATAATGAAATAAAATACTTGCGCCCTGATGCAAAAAGCCAAGTTACACTAGAGTATAGCGATGATAATAAACCGCAACGAATAGAAGCCATTGTAATATCGACACAACACGACGATTTTGACAATGAAACAACTATGTTATCAAAAATTAAATCAGATTTAGTTTCTATTTTGATTCCAAGAGTGAAGGCAAAATATCCACAATATTCTCATTTATTTAATGATAAAATTACATACCACATAAATCCGACTGGCAAATTTGTAATAGGAGGACCTCATGGTGATACTGGTTTAACCGGAAGAAAAATTATTGTAGATACTTATGGCGGCAAAGGCGCTCATGGTGGTGGCGCATTTTCAGGAAAAGACCCAAGTAAAGTTGACAGAAGCGCCGCTTATGCAACACGTCATATTGCTAAAAACTTGGTTGCAGCAGGATTGTGTGATGAAATTTTAGTTCAGGTTTCGTATGCTATTGGAGTTGCAAAACCAACTTCGATTAATGTTGTAACTTATGGAACATCCAAAGTAAACCTTACCGATGGCGAAATAAGCAAAAAAGTAGAGGCTATTTTTGATATGCGTCCTTATTTTATCGAACAAAGATTGAAATTGCGTAATCCAATTTATAGCGAGACCGCTGCCTATGGACACATGGGAAGAAAACCAGAAACGGTTACTAAAACTTTTTCGGCTCCAGGAGGATTAACAAAAACGGTATCGGTAGACTTATTTACATGGGAAAAACTAGATTTTGTTGACCAAGTAAAAACAGCTTTTGGATTATAAAAAATTAGTATCAAACTAGTACAAAAAAGTCTCATTTACATTAATGAGACTTTTTTAGTTTAAAACATATATTTCAAATTTGTATATTTACTATAAAATTGTTAAAAATAAGATTTTAAAAGATTGAATAACAAACAAAAATGACCGATTTAAAACAAAATAAATACGACAAAGCCTATTTGAAAATCGCAACCGAATGGGGAAAACTTTCCTATTGTAAACGCAAACAAGTAGGTGCAATAATTGTACGTGACCGAATGATTATTTCAGATGGCTACAATGGCACTCCTTCTGGTTTTGAAAATTGTTGTGAAGATATAGATGGATTTACACAGTGGTATGTTTTGCATGCCGAAGCAAATGCAATTTTAAAAGTTGCTCGATCTACACAATCTTGCGAAAACGCTACGTTGTATATAACGCTTTCCCCTTGTAAAGAATGTAGCAAATTGATACATCAATCTGGAATAAAACGAGTAGTATATCAAACTGGTTACAGAGATACTTCTGGAATCGATTTTCTTATGAAAGCTGGAGTATTAGTAGAACAAATTGAAAATTTAGGTTAAATAATATTCATATCAGATAATTTATTGTCAAATTTGAAGTTTTTAAATTCAACAACTTTTTAATGAAAATCGAAAAAACTTATATTCCTTTACTTTTTTTTACCTGCGTTTCGATAGGAATTTTAATTGGTGGTTTTATAAATTATCCCGTCACAAATAATACTTCAGGAAAAAATGATTATAAAAACAAACTAAACAAATTAATCAATTTTATAGATACTGAATATGTAGATGATGTAAAAACAGATTCTATCGTTAGTTTAACTGTAACCAATATTTTAGCAAATTTAGATCCCCATTCAGTTTACATTCCGCCGAGCGAACAAGCTGCTGTTGCCGAAAACATGAAAGGCGATTTTGTAGGTATTGGCGTAAATTTTTATACTTTCAACGATTCTATTGCAGTAATAAAGCCTATTGAAAATGGACCTGCGCAAAAAGCGGGAATCAAAGAAGGTGATCGCATTTTGTATGCTGATAACTTCAAACTATTTGGGAAAAAACTAGAAAACAAGTTTCTTTACAGCAAATTGAAAGGTGAAAAAAATTCGGAAGTTATACTTACCGTTTTTAGAAAATCTGAAAATAAAATGCTAAAAATAAAAGTAAAAAGAGATATTATCCCAATAAAAAGCGTTGATGTAGCAATTTTAATTAATAAAAATACCGGATATATAAAAATCAATCGATTTGCAGAAACTACAGGTACAGAATTTCACGCAGCATTGTTGAAACTAAAAAAAAATAATATCAGTTCTCTAATTATTGATTTAAGAGAAAATGGCGGTGGGTTTATGGAAATGGCAAGCCAAGTTGCCGATGAGTTGTTGAAAGATGAAGAACTTATAGTATTTACAAAAAATAAAAAAGGAACTATCGAAAAAACATTTGCTACAGTGGATGGTGATTTTGAAACGGGAAAATTAGCAGTTTTGATAGATGAAAATTCTGCATCAGCTAGCGAAATTTTAGCAGGAGCAATTCAAGATAACGACAGAGGGATTATAATAGGCAGACGGTCATTTGGAAAAGGATTAGTGCAGCGTGAAATGGATTTTGATGATGGTTCTGCTGTGCGTTTAACTGTAGCAAGATATTACACCCCAAGTGGTAGATCAATTCAAAAACCATATACCAAAGGCGATAGTAAAGACTATTATAAAGAATCTGAAAACCGATTTGAAAACGGGGAATTATATGCAAAAGATAAAATAAAAATTGCCGATTCGTTAAAATTTAAAACAAAAAAAGGAAGGATAGTTTATGGTGGCGGTGGCATTGTTCCCGATATTTTTGTTCCGTTGGAGGTTGATAAAGGTTGGGAAAGTTTAGAATATATTTTGCAATCTGGTATAGTAGCACATTTTGTTTTTGAAGAATTGGATCAAAAAAATACAATTTTTAAAGGATTAAATTTTCAAGAGTTTCAAGTAAAAATGGAAAACAATACTTTATTTAATTCCAGTTTTCAAAAATACTTATCAAAAAATGGTTTGCAATTTAACTTCGGAAAAAATACTGAAATTGTAAATCGTTATTTAACGGCAGAATTTGCCCGACAACTTTTTGGAGAAAACCAATATTATAAGATAATTTTAAAAAAAGATAAAATGGTCGAAGCCGTTTTGAAAAATATATAAAATCTAAAAAATCAAAAAGTTAAAGGTATTTATAATCCTGATTATTAATTTTTTGTATCTTCGATTTTCAAATTAAAAAATTATGAAATCGAAAATTACCCTTGTATTTATTTTGTTAGTGATTATTAGTGGTTTTAGTCAAGACAAAATTTACAATTCGTTAAAAAGTAAAACAACTACTCATATACTTTATGACCGAGTTTTTGGAATTTCTGATGCTACAAATCTAAATTTGTCGTCAATTTCTACAAATGATTTCTTACAGGTTTATCATGAAATGCAACGAGCCGACTTTGATAACAGATTGCCTGTTTTAAAAACTATTCAAGACGAAGCAAATTTGGGTTTTGCTCACAATCAAATCCCCTTATCGATTTTAATAACTGATTTTGATTGTATCAAAAAATCTGAAATTGATTCTAAAAATGTATTTTTAAATGCATCCAATCAAATGGAAATAAAACCAAACGTAAATGCTTTTGATTTTCATTCTTTAAATTTAGTTGGTGCATTATTACAAAAATCAAAAAACAAAGAAGTTGAATTTATTTTAAAAAGTAGTTTAATTTTTAATACTACAAACAGAATTTTAAAAACTATTTCTGTTTCTGTAAACGATTCTAAAAGTTGGAAAATTATAACGCTAGACAAAGCTTTCAAAATTAATTTCTTAAAAAATGGAAATGCTATTTTAAATTTTAAAATTACATTTTCTGATGGTGTAACAATTAATCAATCCAATACATTTGAAATAGACAATCCAAGTTTTGATGCAATAAATAAAAATAATATTACACAAAGCGTAAATGTTATTAATACAATCACGGCAACGATTCCCTATCAAGGTTATGGCGAAACTGCAAGTTTTTTAGGTCAAGCCGAATATCAAATTTTCCCAGATACTGTAGATGGAATTCTTGACAAACCCATTTTTTTATTAGATGGCTTTGATCCTGGAGATAGCAGAAATATTCCCTCTATTTATTCTTTATTAAATTATGGATCTACAGGAGGAAATCTAGGAGATCAACTTCGAGCGCAAGGTTTTGATGTAGTAGTTTTAAATTTTCCTACCTACACCAGACCTGGAACTACAACAGTTATTGATGGTGGTGTAGACTATATTCAAAGAAACGCAATGATTTTTGTCGAATTAATAAATCAAATAAACGCTTTAAAAATTGGTACTACAAAAAATGTAATCATAGGACCAAGTATGGGGGGTTTAATTGCTAGATATGCTATTCGTTATATGGAAATTAATAGCTTAAATCCTGATACTAGACTTTATATTTCGTTTGATTCACCTCATTTAGGAGCAAATGTGCCAATTGGTTTTCAACATCTTTTTAATTACATGGCTTTTGGACCGCTTGGTAATGTTTCTGTGCAAACTATAGTTAATGGAATGCTAAAAAGTCCAGCAGGTAGAGAAATGTTGATTGATCATTTCGAGGGTCATTTACAAACGGGAAGCGCAACAGAGTTTAATACAACTCCAAACAGCGCTCTACTTCCTGTAGGTTGTCCAAATTATAGAAATGCATTTCAAACAGAATTAAATATGATGGGATTTCCTATCACAACTAGAAACATTTCAATTGCAAATGGTGCCGGAAATGGAACTATGACAGGAACACCCGGAATGGTAGTTATGAATCATACTTTTAATGTTACCACTACTCAACGAGCCATAATTAATTTGAATTTTACACCCTTGGCAAATACAAATTTAGAAGTGAGCCATTTTAAAGGACAACAAAATGTTTTTGGCTTTTGGATAACAGGTTATGAAAGTGCTTCTACTTCACGAAGTCCGTCATATACAAACGGCTTAGACTCAGCTCCAGGAGGACGATTTGATATGAATTCGCTTGCAAGTGCAGCAACTGGAAATGCAATTTTAACCGAGTTTTTAGCCAATTTACAAATTCAATATTTTGATTTTATTCCTACCTTAAGCTCTATGGCGATTTCAAATTCTAATAATTTGTATTCTAATGTAACTTCAAGTTCTGTTACACCATTTGCGGCATATTCTATTCCTGCAATAAATGAAAATCATATTACTTTAAATCCGGACAATGTGACTTTTATATTAAATGAAATTTTAAATCCTACATTAACATCTCAAAATAATATAATTTTTTCTGGAGTTACAGTACAAAATCCAGTTCAAAATGTACTAAAAATTCATACCGATTATGATTTAAATAGTGCTTCAATATCAATTATCGATATTTTAGGAAAAACTGTTTATTCTATAAATAATCAAAATATAAATGGGAATTTAGATATACCACTTTCCTTGTCAAATGGTATTTACATAATGACTATTTCTAACGAACTTGGAAGTATCACTAAAAAATTAATTAAAGAATAATTTTAAAATATTTCAATCAAAAAATCCACTTTGAAAATTTAATCAAAGTGGATTTTTAATTTTATATTTAAGCTTTAAATTTCAAAGGTACGTGAACCACTTTTTTAGTCTCGAAAAAGTCATTTTTAAAAAAATCAGAAATAGAATATTCAACAGCTTTAGGAAAATCTTTCAACTCCTCGGTCAAATCGCCACCTTTTAAATACAGAATTCCATTTTTTAATTCGTGTTTATTAGTCTTTTTGATTTTATCTTTAACCCATGACACAAAATCGGGCATGTTGGTAACGGCTCTACTAACTATAAAATCATAATCTCCTTTTACATTTTCAGCTCTAATTTGTTCAGTTTTCACATTTTTTAATTCCAAACTTTCTGCGATAGCTTTTACAACATTTATTTTTTTTAAAATAACATCAATTAAGTAAAATCGAGTTTCTGGAAATAAAATGGCAAGCGGAATTCCTGGAAATCCACCTCCAGTACCAACATCTAAAATATAAGTTCCTGCTTCAAAATTTATTATTTTAGCTATTGCTAAAGAATGTAAAACGTGTTTAATATATAACTCATCTATATCTTTTCTTGAAATAACGTTTATTTTTGAATTCCAATCATTATATAAATATTCCAATTCTTCAAACTGACGTATTTGAGTTGGTGTAATTTTAGGAAACTGAATTAATATTTCTTCCATTAATCATAAATTTTAACAAAAATACTAAATTTGATTGGTATATTTTTTTTGATTTTTAACACTTGTCCAATATAATTAATATTTATATTTGTACAAATTATGAATTTTTATGGAAAACACAATCCCAACTTTCTCTAAACAAGATAGTTTGAAGTTTTTTAGGACTTTAAACACTCGAGTTAATAATTACTTTAAAGACAATAATATATCAAAAACTGGTAACTGGAAATTACACTTAAAAACTATTATACTTTTTACTGTTTATCTTGCTCCCTATTTTTTAATTATTTCATTAACAAACATGCCCTTTTGGCTTTTCTTGATTCTTTCAATTCTGATTGGAATAGGAATGGCAGGTATAGGAATGAATGTGATGCATGATGGAAACCATGGTTCGTTTTCTAACAAAAACTGGGTAAACAAATTCATGGGAGGAACTATATATATTTTAGCTGGAAACGTTTATAACTGGCAAGTGCAACACAACGTTTTACATCATACTTACACAAATATCCATGGTCATGATGAAGATTTAGATGCAGGAAGAATAATTCGTTTTACAAAAGAAGCTGAGTGGCACTCGTTTCATAAATTTCAACATTACTATTCCTTTTTTTTATATGGTCTACTTACTTTTAATTGGTGTTTAACAACCGATTTTAAGCAAATGGGACAATATTTGAAAAGAAAACTATCTTACGGCGAACCTAAAAGTTCAAAATTTTTATGGACAACGTTAGTTATTTCTAAAATTATATATTTTGCCGTTTGGATTGTAATTCCAATGGTTCTTGGAATATCTTGGTGGAAAGTTTTAATTGGTTTTACCGCGATGCATTATACTGCTGGATTAATCTTGAGTATAGTATTTCAGTTAGCTCATGTAGTAGATGAAACTACAAATCCTATACCTAACGAAGTAGGCGAAATAGAAAATACTTGGGCAATACATCAACTTTACACAACTGCAAATTTTGCTCCTAAAAATAAGATTGTAAATTGGTTCACTGGAGGATTAAACCATCAGGTAGAACATCATTTATATCCTCATATAAGTCATGTTCATTATGGTAAAATTGCAGAGTTTGTAAAACAAACAGCCTTAGAATGTAACTTACCATATAACGAATTCAAAACGATGCGGAGTGCAGTCTTTGCTCATTATAAACATTTAAGAGATTTAGGTCAACAACCACAAGTTGCATAATATAAATATAAAATCCCAAGAAATTCTTGGGATTTTTTTTATTTTTACGTTTAATAAAAAATGCTTGCTCATTTATACAACAACCTCAACTTAAACAAAATGAATCCACTATCGGACAGAATTAACAATTTATCGACTTCTCAAACATTGGCAATGGCTGCACTTGCAAGAGAATTAAAATCGCAAGGAAAAGACATAATTAGTTTGAGTTTGGGCGAGCCCGATTTTAACACGCCCGATTTTATAAAAGAAGCCGCAAAAAAAGCTATCGACGAAAATTATTCGACCTACTCACCAGTCGACGGTTATCTCGAATTGAAAGAAGCAATTTGTCGAAAATTTAAAAGAGACAATAATTTAGATTACAAACCAGCAAATATCGTTGTATCTACAGGAGCAAAACAATCTTTATATAATGTTGCTCAAGTTTTATTAAATGATGGAGATGAAGTAGTTTTGCCCGCTCCATTTTGGGTTTCATATTCAGAGATTATAAAATTAAGCGGTGGTATTCCAGTAGAAGTAGAAACTTCTATAGAAAACGATTTTAAAATTACTCCTGAACAATTAGAAGCATCAATCACGCCCAAAACAAAAATGATTTGGTACAGTTCCCCTTGTAATCCAAGCGGTTCTGTATATTCTAGAGAAGAGTTTTCAGCCCTAGCAAAAGTTTTAGAAAAATATCCAAATGTTTACATTGTTGCTGACGAAATATATGAACATATAAATTTTTCAGGGACTTTTTGCAGTATCGCATCCATTGCTGGAATGTTTGACAGAACCATAACCGTAAACGGTGTAGCTAAGGCATTTGCTATGACTGGATGGCGCATAGGTTATATTGGCGCACCCGAATTTATTGCTAAAGCATGCACAAAAATGCAAGGACAAGTTACCTCAGGAGCAAATTCTATAGCACAAAGAGCTACTATAACAGCTTTAGATGCTGACCCAAGTGTTTTAAAATATATGGTAGATGCTTTTCATAGCCGAAGAGATTTAGTTGTAGGGCTTATTAAAGAAATTCCAGGATTAAAAATCAATATTCCTGAAGGAGCATTTTATGTTTTTCCAGACGTATCATCATTTTTTGGAAAAATAATACAAAATAAATTAATAAAAAATGCTGATGATTTTTCGATGCTTTTATTATCCGAAGCAAACGTTGCAACAGTAACCGGTGAGGCCTTTGGGAATCCTAATTGTATCCGATTTTCATATGCTGCAAGTGAAGAATTATTAATTGAGGCTTTACGAAGAATTAAAGAAGTTTTAGCATAAAAATTATGGCTAAATTTTTAGTATTAGGATCTGGAGAATTAGGAAAAGAATTTGCAATTGCTGCACAACGGATTGGTCAAACCATAATTGCTGTAGATAATTATGAAAATGCACCTGCCATGCAAGTTGCTCACAGTTTTGAAGTAATTAACATGCTCGACGGAGATGCTCTAGATAGAGTTGTTGCAAAACACAAACCAGATTTTATAGTTCCAGAAATTGAGGCGATAAGAACGGAACGCTTTTATGAATATGAAAAACAAGGAATAGTAGTAATTCCGTCAGCGAAAGCTGCAAATTTTACTATGAACAGAAAGGCTATCAGAGATTTAGCTTCAAAAGAGTTAGGACTTAAAACTGCAAAATATATTTATGCAACCACTGCAGAACAATTAATAAAAGCAGTTTCAGAAATTGGAATTCCATGTGTTGTAAAACCTTTAATGAGCTCTTCTGGCAAAGGACAGTCTACAATAAAATCAAAAAGTGACATTAATAAAGCGTGGAATTATGCATTAGAAGGCTCGCGTGGTGATGTTGTTGAAGTAATTGTTGAAGAATTTATAAAATTCAATTCAGAAATCACTTTGTTGACAGTTGTTCAAAATCAAAATCCAACGTTATTTTGTGCGCCAATTGGTCATCGGCAAGATCGAGGCGACTATCAGGAAAGTTGGCAACCAGCAAATATTTCTGAAAAAGATTTATTTGAATCGCAAAAAATGGCTTCAAAAATAACAGAAGCACTTGGTGGAGCAGGACTGTTTGGCGTTGAGTTTTTTTTGACAGATAACGGAGTTTATTTCTCAGAATTATCGCCAAGACCTCACGATACTGGAATGGTAACTTTGGCAGGAACTCAAAATTTTAATGAATTTGAACTGCACTTGAGGGCTATTTTAAGTTTACCAATATCTGAAATAACTCTTGAAAAAGCTGGAGCAAGTTCCGTAATTTTGGCAACCGAGTTTAGTAATAATCCTACTTATTCGGGTTTAGAAAAAATAGCATCGCAACCAAACACTGATTTTAGAATTTTCGGAAAACCGACTTCAAGACCTTTCAGAAGAATGGGAGTTGCATTAGTAAATGATTCTTTAGAAACTCCAATTGAAGAAATTGTAGAAAGAGCAAAAATAGCTTCGAATTTTGTAAAAATAATTTATTAAACAAAAACTTACTCTTTTTCTGTATTATCTAGTTGCCGAATAACTCTTGCGGGATTTCCTACCGCCAGCGAATTATCTGGGATATCTTTTACAACAACACTTCCCGCACCAATTGTGCAACCATTTCCAATTTTTACTCCAGGGCAAATAACAGTAAGCCCACCAATCCAACAATCATTGCCAATAAAAACTGGTTTCGAAAATTCTAACGTTCGTCTATCAATTGCGTTAAGCGGATGCGTAGCAGTATATATATGAACTCCTGGTCCAAAAAACACATTATTACCTATTTCAATTTTCATGGTGTCCAAAATTACACAATTCACATTAAAATATACATTGTCGCCAGAGTGAATGTTATATCCATAATCACAATGAAATGGAGGTTCTATGTAAATTTTTTTATTTGCATTTGGCAATAAGACTCTTAAAATTTGCCTCGCATTTCCGTTCATCACATATTCTGTAACATTTAATTGTTGAAGTAATTTTTTTGCTTTGATCCGTTCGCTAATTAACTCCTTGTCGTTTGCAAAATAAAATTCGCCCGAAAGCATTTTTTCTTTTTCAGTCATCGTTTACCAATTAACTTAATATTTTATAAATTATACTTCAAGCTGAAAATTATATATCGTGGTTGCACTCTATATTGCGATGTTCTGGTAGAAAATTGCGAAAAACTATCATCATTTAAAGATGTAGTGTTTAATAAATTTGTTGCTGCTATTTTATATTCTAACTTACTGTCTTTAGTTTTTTGATAAATCAAACTTGCAGATAAAAAGTCATATTCGTTATTTGAAGTTTTATCTTTATTACGATAATGATAAAAAGTATATTCAGACACAAACGAAAAACTTTTTAAAAAATAGTAATCAACTTTTGCAGATGGCGCATCGGTGTAAAAAGTATTACCACTATATTTATTAATTAAATAATTGTATGCTAACTCTATATTTGGTAAATTTTTATAGTTAGTTGAAGCTTTTAAAGTATAACTTTGGGTGAAACTTTCGGTGCTTACAGCACTAGCATTTTGAATATTATTAAACTTAGACCAGTTTAAATTAAGCCCAACCGAGGCTTTGTAATTCTTTAAAAATGAACGTCCATAATTTCCAAATCCCGAGAGTGTTTCGTCAGCAAAATTTGAATTGTAAGGCACAGACGATTGATTTATTCCGTTAAAATTTGCATTAGTTTTAACTGCATCAACGCGTCGAGTATAGGTTGCATTTGCAAAAATATTTTCAAAATTAAACATATTATATTTAAAATATCTAAGTGAATGAACTTGAGAAGTCGCGTTTTCTAAACTTCGATTTCCTCGAAACAAACTGTTGTAACTTGACAACACATAAGATGTTGCTAGTTGATTGATATCTGTAAAATCGTTTGTAAAAGAAAAATTATAGGTCAACGTTTCGGCTTTTTTTAATTGAAACAAAGCATAAAAATCTGGTAAAATTCTAGTAAAATTTTGTTTAAAATTAGTTTCTTGTTGATCATTATTTGTACTATAGGTATGAAAGGAAACTCCTGGTGTTAGCGTAAATTTTTTGTATAAAAACTTATAATGCAATCCTAAAAACAAATCATTAAAAGCATATTTTACATCATTTTTTGAGTTTGTAGCCATTGAATTTATAGCTCCATTATCTAAAATTTGAAAAATATCAGATTTAAAATTTTGATAAGAATAGGTATTTCCTAAAGTAATATTGATATTGCTTTTTGGAGTAAGCATGTAATAATAATCTAATTTTGAATCAATCTTATTTGTTTTGATAAATCGATTTTGATTTAAATCATATCTAGAATTACCATCCTGAATTCCTAAATTTCCAATGGTTGCGTTTGGAATAATAGTATCGGGAAAAGGATTAGTTCCCAAATTTGCATTGTAAAATGGGTTTTGATCTTGATACAAATGTTGTACTTCAAAATCAAAAATATTTTTTTCGTTTTTGGTATAATATAAACTTAAATTTTGATTGAATGAAAATGGATTTTGCACTTTCAAAGAATGTATCGTTTGATTATTGTTTGAATTTGGCAAATTTGATGCTGTAGTAGTAGACTCAGAAATTAAATTAGTACTCTCGTTTTGTTTCGATAGCTTTGTTAATACATCATAATCAAACTGTAATTTTGTATTGGGTTTATAAGTAGACGTTATTTTAAAAAGTCCAAAATCGCTTTTTTGATGAGCAGCTTCTTGCGTATTTGTATTTGTAATAAAAGTATTTACAACCGTACCATCAGGGTTTCTGGCAAGGTCGGTTCGGTTATTTTTTGAAACCGTTTCTAAATCGGTTATTGATGATGAAATAATTCCAAAACCACTTAAACTCCAACTTTTAGTAACATTGTAAGCAAAGTTTGAAGCTCCAAAACGGGTTTCGATTTCTTTTGCTCTATCATTTCGCAATAACGAAATTCCTAAATCGTTTGAGGCTACATTAAAGTTGCTTCCTCCTTTTTTCATAAAACTTCTAAACCCACCTGTAAACTTAAAATAATCCTGAATTGTTAAAGGCAACTCACCAATATTATTGAAATTAGTTATTAAATTTATGCTGTATTTTGGGTTGTAATAAAATAATTTTGGATTAATTAAATATCGGGTATCTGAATGCTCTACTCCTATTCCTGCTGTCATATCGCCAAACCAAAAATTCTTTTTACCAGGTTTTAATTTAATATTCATTGCCACATTTTCTTCATTATTTTCTAAACCTTTTAGGGCACCAACATCATTATAATTCCTCAAAACTTGTATTTTATCTATGGCATCGGCTGGAATATTTTTAACGCCAAGTTTTGTATCGCCGTCAAAAAAATCTTTTCCTTCTACCATAAGTTTGGATACTTTTTTCCCTTCCACTTGAATCTCGCCATCAGCATTTACCTCAACTCCTGGCAATTTTTTCAATACGTCTTCTAATTTGCGTTCGGTTCCTGATTTGAAAGAATCGGCATTATAAACTATCGTATCACCTTTAATAGAAACTGGCATTTCTCGAACAATCTCTACCTCATCCAAAGTATTGTCTGCAACATCCATTGCAATATTTTGAGAAATATTTTCCGATTTAGTTGCTATAACAATTTCTTTGTTTTGCATTCCTATGTAACTCAACTTGATTGAGTAACTAGTATTTGGTTTCAAATTGAGTACAAATTTTCCTTTATCGTTAGTTATTGCATAAGCATCCATTGCTTTTGTAACTTGGTTTACCGCCATTACATTTGCCATCTCTAAAGGTGCCTTTCCCGACTCGAGAATTACGCCTTCAAAACGTATATTTTGAGAAAATGATATTGTAGAAAATAATATGAATACAAAAAAGTAAATTTTTTTCATTGTGAAAAACTAAAAATGAGTTACAGATTTAAACGTTATGTGTGAAATTTTTTTTTAGAAAATTATCTGCCAAAATGCATGCCACCACCTTGACCTTGATTCATCTCTTGCATTTCTTTCATTTTTTTGATTACCGTTTCATCATACTCTTTTTGAGAAATTACTTTTCCGTTAGTCGGTGCTTTTATAACTGCTTTTTCTTTAGAATTCATTACAATTTTTGAACATAAAACAGTTGTTTTTCCATCATTAATTTCTAAAATTAAACCAGGCAATCCCCAATAACTTTCTGGACCTTGATTTACTGGAATTTCAGGAGTATACCAAGCGGTAATTGTAATTTCTTTTGGCATATCTAGACCTTCTAGAAAATTTGTTTTTTTATCTTTATCATCACCCTTAGCAACATTGGCTTTTTTATCATCGTCATTTTTAGGTCTGAAATTTCTAAAATCAGATTTGCTAGCTTCTTTTACAGCTGTGGCTTTATAACATGTGTAACCGCCAATAACTCTTGTTTCTTGTTCTAATTTCCATTTTAATTTTGTCAACGAATCTTTAACCAAAAATTCTTTACCCATAAATTCTTTATCTACTGTGTAGGTTTTTTCTTTTACATTTTTATAAAAAGTTCCGCCACCTCCAGACATAGAGTTCATCATCATTCTCATTCCGCCACCGTTTTGTGTTGCAGTAGGATCTAGTTTTTCTTCTTCTTTATAAATAGAAGCCGACTTATCAAAATTTAAAATAAATGTTTTTTCAAACATTTTTTTCATTCGTTCTTCTATCATTTTTTGCATTTCGGGAGTGATGTCTTTGTTTCCTTCAAATCGTTTTTTAAAGTCTGAAGTACTTGTTTTAGACTCATATACAGCCATTCCTTGAAAATCTTTTTGAGCATACGAATTTATAAAAGCAACAAATAATGAAGCTGTAAGGAATATTTTTTTCATTTTATATATCAATTATATTTACAATAGCAAATATGACGATTCGTGGGAACTTATGTTACTAACTAATTGTTAAATTATTTTTAGTAAGACTTTAAATTCTTTGTTTAGTTTAGCTTAATTTAGCCAAACCATGAAATATATTTTTTATTATTTATTATTTTTAAATATCTCGATTTGTAATAGTCAGGAAAATATAATTAGAGCAACACAACTAAATTCTGTTGATTTTGATGCTGATGTTTTTCTTGGTTACGACGGATTTGGAAATTATTTTTATCAAAAAAATGATGTTCTTTTTAAGATTGTTAATGCTACAACATTGCAATATCAAAACCTTTCGCTTGGCAAACTTTCTAAAGTTGATATCACTAATCCGTTAAAAATTATTTTATTTTATCAGGAGTTTAATTCTGTGGTAGTGCTAGATAATCAATTGAATGAAATACAAAATATTCAATTTTCTAAAAACGAAATTCCAATAGTTGCAACAGCAATTGGTATTTCGGCTCAAAATCAGCTTTGGATTTATAACAGTTTAAATCAACAAATAGGATTGTATGATTTAAATTCTAACACCTACAAAAATTTAGGAATTCCTATAAAAGAAACTTTTTCTTATTATCAAACCGATTTTAACTATTTCAATTGGATAGATGCGCAAAATCAATGGTTGACTTGTAATTTTTATGGAAGAATTTTTTCTAACGGAAAAGTTGAAGTTAATCAAGATATGCAACTATTAGAGCGAAACTATTTTTTATATCAAAAAGAAAATGAGCTTTTTTTGAAAGATAGAAATTTAGACAAACTATATAAAATTCAAGGAATTGAAAAATCATTTAAAAAATTCTATTACAAAGACCAAATTTTATCTATTTTTACCCTCAAAGGAATTACAAATTATAAAATACTAATACCATAATGCACATAGCAGTAGCAGGGAATATTGGCGCAGGCAAAACCTCATTAACACAATCTTTGGCGAAACATTTTAAATGGGAACCCCATTTTGAAGATGTAGTTGATAATCCTTACTTAGATGATTTTTATCACCAAATGGAACGATGGTCCTTTAACCTTCAAATTTATTTTTTAAACAGCCGTTTTAGACAAGTTTTGCAAATTCGCGAAAGCGGAAAAAAAATAATTCAAGATAGAACGATTTATGAAGATGCGCATATTTTTGCTCCAAACCTTCATGCAATGGGATTGATGACTAACCGCGACTTTCAAAATTATTCCTCATTATTTGAACTCATGGAAAGCTTGGTTGCTCCACCAGATTTATTGATTTATCTGCGAAGTTCAATCCCAAATTTGGTATCTCAAATTCATAAACGAGGTCGAGAATACGAAAACACAATTTCTATTGACTATTTAAGCCGATTAAATGAACGTTATGAAGCTTGGATTACGGGATATAATAAAGGTAAACTACTAATTATTGATGTTGACAATCTCGATTTTGTTAATAATCCTGAAGATTTAGGATTTGTAATAAACAAAATTAATGCAGAAATTAATGGTTTATTTTAACTCATATTAATTTATTATGGAAAGACTGAAACAAAAATACAGAGCTTTCGAACGATTTTTTGAAAAAATTACAAGCTATGGTTCGTTTTTGCTCGGTAATTCAATAGTTTTTTTTATTGCTGTAATTCTAGTTTCGTTTTGGATAATTCACAGAAATTTCTACTCAATTATAGCAGCAAATTTAGTTGGAGATATCATTCAAGCTGTAACATTTTTGAGTTTATTTATTATTCAAAAAACGTTCAATCATTTTTCTGCTTCATTACAATTAAAGCTAAATGAACTCATTTTATCGCACGATCAAGCTAGCAATTTAATTGTAAGTATTGAAAAAAAATCGGAACACGAAATAATAGAACTTCAAAAAGAATACGAAGATTTACAAAATATTGTTAACGAGGAGGAAAAAAGTGAGGAGGAACATTAAAAATCTAATGTTAAATTAAATCTTTTTCGTTAAAACAAACTACAAATATTTGCAAATAAAATAATTTATCACTTTTAAATTTTTACTTTTGCTATCTGATTATCTATAGTTAGAATTTTGGATTATAAAAACCGAATAAAATTATGAGAACGATACAGTTTAGAGAAGCCATTTGTGAGGCAATGAGTGAAGAAATGCGTCGCGATGAATCTGTGTATTTGATGGGTGAAGAAGTTGCAGAATACAATGGTGCATACAAAGCTTCAAAAGGAATGTTAGACGAGTTTGGGCCAAAAAGAGTTATCGACACTCCAATTGCTGAACTAGGTTTTGCAGGAATTGCAGTGGGAAGTGCAATGAATGGATGTCGACCAATAGTTGAGTATATGACTTTTAATTTCTCTTTAGTAGGTATTGATCAAATTATAAACAACGCAGCAAAAATGCGCCAAATGAGTGCCGGACAATTTCCAATGCCAATGGTTTTTAGAGGTCCAACAGCTTCAGCAGGACAATTAGGAGCAACACATTCACAGGCTTTCGAAAATTGGTTTGCAAACACTCCTGGTTTAAAAGTTGTAGTCCCATCAAACGTTTATGATGCCAAGGGTTTGTTAAAAGCTGCCATTAGAGATAATGATCCAGTAATTTTTATGGAGTCTGAACAAATGTATGGTGATAAAGGTGAAGTTCCAGAAGGCGATTATACCATTCCACTTGGTGTTGCCGATATAAAAAGAGAAGGTAAAGATGTAACAATCGTATCCTTTGGAAAAATAATAAAAGAGGCTTACACGGCAGCCGATATTCTAGAAAAAGAAGGAATTAGTTGTGAAATAATAGATTTAAGAACAGTTCGTCCTATGGATTATGAAACTATCCTGACTTCTGTTAAAAAAACAAATCGACTTGTAGTATTAGAAGAAGCTTGGCCATTTGCAAGTGTGGCTTCAGAAATTACATATATGGTACAACAAAAAGCTTTTGATTATTTAGATGCACCCATATACAGAGTAACAACAGCAGACACACCAGCACCCTATTCTCCTACTTTATTGAAAGAGTGGTTGCCAAATTCAGATGAAGTTGTTAAAGCCGTAAAAAAAGTATTATATAAATAATTTTATCAACTATATTTGAAACTTTATCATAATACCATTTGATAAAGTTTTTTTCATTATCAGATTACCTAAAATATGTTTAAAAAAAAATATTTCTTTTTGATGTTAATTATTGTTTTCACTGGAACTATTTTCAGTCAAACAAAAGTTAGTGGCGTTGTTATTGATAAAAAAAATAAGCCAGTAGCTTATGCAAATGTTGTTTTCAAAGGATCAAATGAAGGAATTATTACTGACGAAAACGGGCGGTTTTATTTAGAATCAAAAAAAAGTTACACCTCAGTAATGGTTGCGTTTGTAGGATACAATAACCGTGAATTTGAACTTACAAAAGCAGTAAATTATGATTTAAAAATTGTACTTACAGAAGAGCAAATGCTCAAAGAAGTTGTAATTTATAACGGTAAAACATCCAAAAAAAATAATCCCGCATTAGATATTCTTAGAAAGATTTGGGCACGAAAACGTAAAAATGGATTAAATATATTTGATCAGTATGCTTACGAAAAATACGAAAAAGTAGAGTTTGATTTAAATTCTATTGATAGTGCTTTTATGAAAAGTAGAATTTTTAAAGGGATGGAATTTGTTTTTAAAAAACTTGATACTTCAAAAATTACAGGAAAAACCTATTTACCTGTTTTTATAAATGAAGCATTATATGATGTTTATGGAGATAACAAATTAAAAAAAATTAAAGAAACCATAAAAGCCAATAAAAATTCGGGACTTACAAACGGAGATGGTATAAATGCATTTATTAAAGATTTATACAATGATTATAACATTTACAACAACTACTTAAACTTTTTTGATAAAAGTTTTACAAGTCCGCTATCAACAACAGGAATCGATGTTTACAATTATGTATTAACAGATAGCTCATTTATAGATAAAAAATGGTGCTACAACATTGTTTTTTATCCAAGACGAAAAAATGAACTCACATTTAAAGGAGATTTCTGGGTAAACGATACCACATTTGCCATAAAAAATATCAACATGGCAGTTTCTAAAAGTGCCAATATAAACTGGGTAAAAGAAATATATATTGAACAAGAATTTGATGTGCAAAACGACTCTGTTTTTCTACTTACTCGAGATCAAATGATGACTGATTTTGTTTTAAACAAAAATGAAAAATCGAAAGGTATCTATGGAAAACGTACCACATTATTTAGAAATCATAAATTTAATGATGAAAAACCAGAAAAATTTTATCAAGAAAAAGTTAACTATTTAGATAATGAAATTTATAATAGAACAGATGAATATTGGAAAGAAAATCGATTTGAGAAACTCAATAAAGACGAATCAGGCGTTTATAAATTACTTGATACGCTTAAAAAAGTTAAACGATTCAAACAACTTTACAGTACCGCTTCTATATTAGGCACTGGATACATTGATTACAAAAATTTTGATTATGGTCCGGTTTTTTCCACAATTGGATATAACGAAGTCGAAGGTTTAAGATTACGAGCAGGTGGTCGAACCTATTTTGGTAGAAATGATTTATGGCGATTGCAAGGATACACTGCATACGGATTTAAAGATAACAAATTTAAATATGGAATTTCTGGAAAATGGATGATTGACAAAAAAAATAGAATCATTATTTCGGGAGGTAATAGACGTGATGTAGAACAAATTGGAGCAAGTTTAACAACTACAAATGATGTTTTAGGAAGAAGTTTTGCCTCGTCGGGACTATTTACAACTGGTAGCAACGGAAAACTAACCAATATAAATTTAACTTCGGTAGCTGTAGAAATTGAGCCAAAAAAGAATATCACGATTCAAACAGGATTTAGCTTTAGAACTTTAGAAAGTGCCTCTGAAAAATTTAATTTAAATTACTATACTGATGATACATTTACAACAGTAAAAAGCTCAGTAAAACAAGCCGAAGTAAATTTACAAGTTGAATTTACACCAAACAGAAAAACTATTGGATATGGCGTGGAGCGAACTAATGTTGAATCACCTTTTAGCAGAATATTTATAAATTACAGTCATGGTTTTAAAGGTCTTTTAAATAGCGATTTTGACTATAGTCGATTGCAATTATACTACAAACAACCCATAATTATTGGACCACTCGGTAGATCAAATGTTACATTTGAAATAGGTCAAACATTCGGGAAAGTACCACTCGGACTTTTAAGTGTTGTTCCAGGAAATCAAACCTATTTTATTATTGAAAACACATTTAGTAATCTTAACTTTTATGAATTTGTAACTGATAAATATGTCACTCTTAAATGGAATCACAACTTTAACGGAAGATTATTTTCAAGGATACCGTTTATGAGAAAATTAAATTGGAGAGAAATTATAGGAGTAAATGCTGTTTATGGAACTATTTCAGATCAAAATAAAGCTATAAATGCTTCAAATTTAATCTATATTTCGCCAGAGAAACCCTATTTTGAATACAGTGCAGGAATCGGAAATATATTTAAATTTTTTAGATTAGATGCAAGTTGGCGCGGAAATTACAAAGATATTCCAGGAGCAAATAATTTCACCATTAAAGGATCTGTTGGATTTTATTTCTAAATCTAATTAGATATACTACTGATAATTGCTAAAAACTAATAACAGAAATATTTAGTACTTTTGCAAATCAAAAAATTGAACATTTATATGTCAAAAAATATTACTCCTTACAAAGATTCAACATTAGGTAAAAAAGAGCAAGTTACTCAAATGTTTGATACTATTTCTGGTAGTTACGACGGATTAAACCGAGTAATTTCGTTTGGGATAGATATAAAATGGAGAAAAAAAGTATTAAAACTCGTTCAAGTAAAAAACCCAGAAAACATACTTGATATTGCTACTGGTACTGGAGATTTGGCGATTTTAATGGCACAAACAAACGCAAAAAAAATTGTAGGTTTAGATATTTCTGCAGGAATGCTGGAAGTAGGCAAAAAAAAAATTTTAGACAAAAAGCTCGACAAAATTATTGAAATGGTTATTGGTGATTCAGAAAACATGCCTTATTCTGATAATTATTTTGATGCAATTACAGTTTCTTTTGGTATTAGAAATTTTGAAAACCTAGAGAAAGGATTGTCAGAAATATTACGGGTTTTAAAGCCAAATGGGATTTTTGTGATATTAGAAACATCAAATCCCGTTAAAACTCCATACAAGCAAGGGTATACTTTTTATACAAAATTCATTCTCCCTTTTATTGGGAAAATTTTCTCAAAAGATAACGTGGCATATGGATATTTATCTGAATCTGCATCTTTTTTTCCTTTTGGAGAAGTTTTAAACAATATTTTGCGCAAAGTTGGGTTTATAGATGTAGTAGATATGCCGCAAACTTTTGGTGTCGCAACAATATATAGCGCTTCAAAAAAATAATATTCAATCTGTACTTACACATGAAAAAAATATTTTATTATTTTATATTATTTTTTACACTTCAAATTACAGCACAATCAAAAGGGATTTTTAGTAAAGATCCTATTATTAATCTTGAAAATTTTGATAAACAAATTGTTTATTTTGGATATTATTTAGGATTTAATAGTTATGATTTTAAAATAAATTATATCGAACCCGGAAAAGATATTTTGGTAAATAAAACAACGGGGTTCAACGTAGGAGTTGTTGCCGATTTAAAATTGCAAGAATATATTAATTTACGTTTTGAACCCGGATTATATTACACTGAGCGGGATTTAGTTTACTCTGGATTTACTAAAAAATTGGATGCAGAAAGACCTGTAAAATCAACTTATATCCATTTTCCGTTGCTTCTAAAATTTTCGTCTAAACGTATTGGTAATATTCGTCCCTATTTGCTTGGTGGAGTTTCGGCTACTTTAAATTTAGGTAGTAATTCTAAAGCAATCGATGACAATTTGCAACAACGTTTCAGGGTAAAACCATGGACTCGCAACTACGAGCTTGGTTTTGGCATAGATTTATACACAGAATATTTTAAATTTTCACCTTCTATTCGAGGCGTTTTTGGTTTGAGCGACGAGCTAATTCGAGATAATGACCCCAACAGTCCCTGGACAGGAAACATTGATGCTTTAAAAACGCGTGCAATTTTTATCAACTTTACTTTTCATTAAAAATTGTTTTTATTATTACTGTTTTTTTTGAAATAGTTTATAAACTTTAACTTTCTCGTTTAAACTCACTCAAAAATATTGCTGTAGCTGTAGCAACGTTTAAACTTTCAGCCTGTTGAAGTTTACCAAATCTTGGTATTGCAATTCTGTTTGAAACAAGTCCTGAAAGTGTTTCTGAAATTCCGTTAGCTTCATTTCCAAGTAAGAGAATGGCATTTTGAGGTAATTTTTTTTTATATACATTTTCGCCATCCATAAAAGTTCCATAGACAGGAAGTGTTGTCTGCTTTAAAAAATCAATCAAATTTGTATACAAAATAGTTACTCGAGAAATTGATCCCATAGTTGCCTGAATAACTTTTGGATTATACAAATCGACCGTTTGAGTCGAACAAACTATTTGCTCAACGCCAAACCAGTCACAAAGTCGAATTATAGTTCCGAAATTTCCAGGGTCGCTAATAGAATCTAACGCAACAGTGAGCCCAAAACCAGAATACGGTTTTTGAACAGGAATTTTAAAAACCGCTAAACAATTATTTGGAGTCGATAAGGAGCTAATTTTTTTTAAAGAATCAAAATCGATACTATTTTTTTTATCAGAGGCTACCCATTCAAAAATTGTTTCGGTTACAAATAAAAACTCTAACTCAAAATTAGATTTTAGAAGTTCATCAATCACTTTTACACCTTCGGCTATAAATAGTTGATGAATTTGTCTAAACTTTTTTTGCTGTAAACTTGTAATAAGTTTAATTTGGTTTTTTGTAACCATAGAAAAAATGTACTTTTGATTAAATTTTGCGACTCTTGAAAAATCACTTCACAAAAATAGTAGTATTTATTTTAACCGGACTAATAATTGTTGCCTGTGATATTACAAAGCACATTCCTAAAGGTAAAAGACTTCTTGTGAAAACAGAATTAAAATCTGGAAAAAAGAATATTACCGACGAAGATGTTCAATATCAGCTTTATCAAAAACCAAATACTTCAATTTTAGGATATCGATTGCGATTGCATTTATACAATTTAGCACGTCAAAAAAGCGATTCAGTTTATCATGTTTGGCTCGATAAAAATCCTCAAAAACATAAAACATTAACTGCTTTACTTTCTGAAAAACAAGTAAACCGACTCGGAAAATCTTTTGTGATTTCTGGTTTAAACGAATTTTTGATAAAAACGGGGGAAAAACCAGTTTTATTAGATTCAATAAAAACAAAAAAATCACTTGGCCGATTGAATTCTTATTATTTTAACCGCGGATTTTTTGATGTTAAATCAACCTACACAACCGATACTTCAAAGGCTAAAAAAGTAGTTTTGAAATACAATATTGCGTTTGGAACTCCATTTTTAATTGATAGTTTGAAAACAAATATTAAAACTCCTGTTTTAGATTCCTTATATAACCTCAAAAAAAACAATTCGTTAATCAAAGTAAAAAAACAATATTTAACTGATGATTTTGATAATGAACGTTCGCGAATTACTTATGATTTCAGAAACAGCGGTGCTTATTTTTTTCAACCCAATTATATTTTATATGATTTAGACACAATTGATACTCATAAAAAAATAAATGTTAAATTAATTATTCAAAACCAGCCTATTCGCGAAAATGACACGACAAAAACGGTTCCTTTTAAACTTTATAAAATCAATAAAGTTGATGTTTATACCGATCATATTCCAGGAAAAGTTGCCACTAAAATAACCGATAGTATTGAATTTAAAAATGTAAATCTATACAGCGAAAAAAAATTAAAATATCGCCCGAGATCAATAACCGACCCGATTTTTATAAAAAAAGGAGCATATTACTCTGATGTAAATTCTAATTTAACAACTAAATATTTAAGCAATCTTAAAGTATTTAATTATCCAATTATTCAATATAAAGTAGACCCAAAAGACACCAACGGACTTATTGCTAGCATTTATTTAACCCCTAGAAAAAAATACAGTTTCGGATATTCTGCCGATTTTATTCATTCTAATATCCAAGATTTTGGGATATCAGGAAATACTTCGCTAGGAATTAGAAATATTTTTAATGGTGCAGAAACCTTCGAAATTGGTTTTCGAGGAAACGTTGGCGCGAGTAGAGACCAAGCAAATCCCAATAACAATTTCTTTAATATTTCAGAAATTGGTGTCGATGCTAAATTGAATTTCCCAAGAATTTTATCGCCTATAAACACCAATAAAATAATTCCAAAAAGCATGCTTCCGTTTACTACTTTTAGTGTTGGGTTTGCAAAACAACGCAACATTGGGCTAGATAAACAAAGTTTTTCAAGTTCGTTTTCATACAATTGGACACCTAAAAAAAATACTACTGCCCGATTAGAGTTGATTAATATTCAATTTATAAAAAATGTAAATGTGAGTAATTATTTTAATATTTATAAATCATCTTATAATAACTTGAATGCAATTGCCAATAATTATCCGAAAACTCCAGAATATTTTAATCCAGAAACCAATCAATTAATTATAGAAACGGGAACAAACGGTTTTATTGGAAATGTAATTGCAAATCCCACAACAGTTTCTGAAGACGATTTAAGATCTGTGAGAAGTATCGAAGAACGAAAAAACAGACTAACTGAAAACAATTTAATATTCTCTTCAAGTTATAGTTTTACAAAATCGACAAAAAAAGATTTATATGACAATACATTTTATGCTATAAAAACTAAAATAGAATCTGCAGGAAACTTGCTTTCACTTTTTGCAAGAGCAAGCAAGCAAATTATCAATCAAGGTGGTCCCAACACAATATTTGACGTTCAGTATTCACAATATTTAAAAGGTGAATTTGAATATATTAAACATTGGAATTTATCAGGAAAACAGGTTTTTGCAGTACGTACCTTTTCGGGACTTGCGGTTCCCTACGGAAACTCTAAAAGTATTCCTTTTTCACGAAGTTATTTTTCGGGCGGTTCTAATGATAATCGTGCTTGGCAACCATACAGTTTAGGCCCAGGAAAAAGTGGTGGCGTAAACGATTTTAACGAGGCAAATTTAAAATTGTCTTTCAATGCAGAACTGCGATTTAATATGGTTGGGAAAATTAATGGGGCTCTATTTGCAGATGCAGGAAATATATGGAACGTTTTTGATGATGTAACCGATATAAATTATAAGTTTAAAGGTTTAAAATCATTGCCAGAAATTGCTCTTGGGACTGGTTTTGGAGTTCGCTATGATCAAGGATTATTTGTTATACGCTTAGATTTAGGATTTAAAACTTACAATCCCGCAAAAGAAGAAAACGAAAAATGGTTTAGAGAACTCAACTTTTCTAAATCTGTTATAAATATTGGAATTAATTATCCTTTCTAAAAATAGAAATTATTATTTTTGTAAACTAAACTATAAATAAATCAACCCATGTCTCACACTATTAAACCCGGAGTTGCCACAGGAGATGAAGTTCAAGCAATATTTGCTTATGCAAAACAGAAAAAATTTGCAATTCCAGCTGTAAATGTAACTGGTTCAAGCACAATAAACGGCGTTTTAGAAACTGCGGCTAAACTTAAAGCACCAGTAATTATTCAGTTTTCTAATGGTGGGGCTCAATTTAATGCTGGAAAAGGACTTTCAAACTCGGGCGAAAAAGCGGCAATAGCTGGCGGAATAGCAGGTGCAAAACATATTCATACATTAGCCGAAGCTTATGGCGCAACAGTAATTTTACATACAGATCATTGTGCAAAAAAATTATTGCCTTGGATTGACGGATTGTTAGATGCATCAGAAAAACATTTTGAAGAAACTGGAAAACCACTTTTTTCATCACACATGATAGATTTATCTGAAGAACCCATTGAAGAAAATATAGAAATTTGCAAAACCTATTTATCTAGAATGAGCAAAATGGGTATGACTTTAGAAATCGAATTAGGTATTACAGGTGGCGAAGAAGATGGCGTAGACAATTCTGATGTGGACAGTTCAAAATTATATACTCAACCAGAAGAAGTAGCTTATGCATACGAAGAATTATTAAAAATAAGTCCTCGTTTTACAATTGCTGCAGCATTTGGAAATGTACATGGAGTATACAAACCCGGAAATGTAAAATTAACACCAAAAATTTTGAAAAATTCACAAGATTATGTTCAGAATAAATTTAATACCGGAACTAATCCTGTTGATTTTGTTTTTCATGGTGGATCAGGATCAACTTTAGAAGAAATTAGAGAAGGAATTTCATATGGTGTAGTAAAAATGAATATCGATACTGATTTGCAATTTGCATTTACAGAAGGCATTAGAGATTATATGGTAGATAATATTGATTATTTAAAAACCCAAATAGGAAATCCTGAAGGTAGTGATGCGCCAAACAAAAAATATTACGATCCAAGAAAATGGGTTCGTGAAGGTGAAGTAACTTTCAACACTCGATTAGAAGAAGCATTTGCTGACTTAAATAATATAAACACTTTATAATAGTTTACAGTGTTCAGTCGCAGTTATCAGTTTAAAACTGACTGAAAACCGAGACTGAAAACTGAGACTGAAAACTAAAATATATGGCTTGGTTTAAACGAACAACAAAAGGAATTACCACCGCAACCGAAGACAAAAAGGATGTTCCAAAAGGACTTTGGTATAAGTCGCCGACGGGAAAAATTATCGACCAAGACGAGTTAGCAAGAAATCTTTGGGTAAGTCCCGAAGATGGTTTTCATGTACGAATAGGAAGTAAAGAATATTTCGAAATATTGTTTGACAATAACGAGTTTAAAGAACTAGATGCTAAAATGACATCTAAAGACCCTTTAGGTTTTGTAGATACCAAAAAATATGCAGACCGATTAAAAGATGCTCAAGAAAAAACCCAATTAAAAGATGCTGTTCGCACTGGAATAGGAAAATCAAAAGGCAACCAACTAGTAGTTTGTTGTATGGATTTTGCGTTTATAGGTGGCTCGATGGGTGCAGTTGTAGGTGAAAAAATTGCTCGAGGTATCGATTATGCTATCAAAAATAATGTACCATTTGTTATGATTTCAAAATCTGGTGGTGCTCGAATGATGGAAGCTGCATATTCCTTAATGCAATTAGCAAAAACATCAGCAAAACTGGCTCAACTTGCAGAAGCAAAAATTCCTTATATTTCACTTTGTACTGACCCAACAACAGGAGGCACAACTGCTTCATATGCCATGTTAGGCGATGTGAATATTTCAGAACCTGGCGCTTTGATAGGATTTGCTGGACCAAGAGTTGTAAAAGACACAACAGGAAAAGAACTTCCCGAAGGTTTTCAAACCGCAGAATTTGTATTGGAACACGGATTTTTAGATTTTATTACTCCACGAAAAGAATTAAAAGATAAAATCAATTTGTATATCGATTTAATTTTGAATCAGAATATTAGATAATGTGTTTTTAAATGGCACATTCTAGCTGATTTTACTGATAATTTATAATTCTTTTGTATTTATATTATGTAATGTAATTGATTAATTCTGTAACCTAATTTAAGCAAAAATTACCAATTTTACATTAATAATAAATAACAAAAAAATGTCACAAAAAAACAAAAAGCAATTTGGAGTATGGATGGATACTCACAATGCTATAATTATTGGAAAAGAAGATTTTGAATCTGATTCGTTTAAAATTATTAATCACGTGAAAAATAATGGCGCTTCAGGAAATTCTAATGAAAATGCTTCTAACAATCAAGAAATTGCATTAACACAAAAATTTTTTAAAGAAATTGCAATCAACATGCCAAATATTGACCAAATTCACGTTACAGGAACAGGGCAAATTCAAGAACAATTTATTAAATTTTTAGCCGAAACGGCTCAATATAAAAATGTAGATTCGTCTGAAAGTACTTCAACAAAAATGAGTGATGCAGAAACCATTTCATATTTTGAAAAATATTTTAAGTAAAAATAAAATTACCCCAATTTATTATAAAATTGGGGTTTTTTAATGAATACATTTGATTTATAGATTTGTTTATGCTAACGATAATAAGGCTACACTTAAATACTGTTGGCGCATTTAATGTTGAAAAAAATATTTTAAAGTGTCTCCTTCAACCACTTATAAAACTCACGCTGCCAAATTTGAGCATTTTGGGGTTTTAAAACCCAGTGATTTTCTTCGGGAAAATACAAAAATCGACTTTTTATCCCTCTTAATTGTGCCGCTTGAAACGCTTCTTGTCCTTGCCCTATCGGTACTCTAAAATCTTTTCCGCCTTGGATTATTAAAATAGGTTTATTCCATTTTTCAACAAAATTTATCGGATTGAAAGTAGTATATGACTTTTGTGCCGCCTGATTATTTTTTTCCCAATAAGCACCGCCAAAATCCCAATTATTAAAAAAGACTTCTTCTGTGGTGCCAAACATACTTTGGGTATTAAAAACGCCATCATGTGCTATAAAAGTTTTAAATCTATTATTGTGAATTCCTGCTAAGTAAAAAACAGAATAACCACCATAACTTGCTCCCACACAACCTAACCGATTTTTATCGACATAACTTTCTTTAGAAAGCTCATCGATTGCTACAAGATAATCTTGCATCACTTGTCCACCCCAATCCTTAGAGATTTGCTCGTTCCACGCAACACCATGTCCTTGCATTCCCCGTCTATTTGGTGCTACAACAATATATCCGTTTGCGGCCATCAATTGAAAATTCCATCTAAAAGAGTAAAACTGAGTCAATGCTGCTTGTGGTCCGCCTTGACAATATAAAAGTGTTGGATATTTTTTTGTTTTATCAAAATTTGGTGGTAAAATTACCCAAACTAACATTTTTTTACCATCAGTTGTTGTAACATAACGACGCTCGGTTTTGCTTAATCCAATTTTAGAAAAAATCTCATCGTTTACTTTTGATAATTGGAGCCATGTTTTATTTTTTAAATTGTATGAATAAATCTCTTGGGCATGATTCATATCGTTTCTAGTAACAATAATTGTATCTCCCGAAAAACCAACTAAATCATTAACATCAAAATCGCCATTTGTAAGTTGTGTTACTTTTATTGCACTTTTTGTCGTTTCAGGAAAATTAACTTCAAAAAGTTGTTTTGTACCATCAAATGGCGCTACAAAAAATACTTTTTTACCATCATTGCTCCACAAAAAATTATCAACAGTTCCGTCCCACCCACTAGTCAAATTGATATCTGATCCTTTAAATCGTACAATAATGTCATTTTTATCGGCTTCATAGCCGTCGCGTTTCATTTGCAACCAAGTTAAATCTCCTAATGGCGAAAACTGCGGATTTACATCATAACCTAAATTTAGTTCTGTAAGATTTTTTGTGATTTTACTTTCTAAATTATATTCATATAAATCGGTATTTGTAGATGTTGCGTAAGCAGTTCCAAATTTCTTTTTGCAAACATAAATAATGCATTTACTATCTGGCGACCAAATGTAATCTTCATCGCCACCAAAAGGTTTTTGTGGCGAATCGAACTTTTCGCCTTTCATGACATCAATTTGAGTCGCCTTATCTTTATTTTCTGAATAAAAAACATGATTACAAGTTCCTTCGTTCCAAGTATCCCAGTGACGATAATCTAATCCGTCATAAATTTGAACCTCAGATTTTTGAAGTTCTGGATAAAAATCTTTTCCTAATACAGAATTTAGTTTTACTTCTTGAGTTGATAGTTTGTATTTTCCGCTAGGCGAAACATTTTTGTCTGAAACCAATTCCTCAAAATTTGCTACCTCAACAGCATTTCCGCCCGAAACTGGAATGGTGTAATATTTTGAACTCGATTTATTTTCTTCGACTGATGGGGTCGTAACTTTGTAGACTATCGATTTTTTATCTTTAGAAATTCCTAAAACCGAAACTCTACCTAATTTCCAAAGTAACTCTGGTGTCATTACATTTTGTGCATTTATAGTTATCGAACTCATGATTAGACTTGTAAGTAAAATTATTTTTTTCATTTTATTTGTTTTATTTATAGTTTTTAGCACCTTGAGAATTAGATGTTATTCAAATTGAAGTTTATCTTAAATTATTTCAATTGTGATTATATTAAATTAATTATGGCGCGAAATAACCCGACCTAATTTTTTAGAAAAAACCGTTGTCAATCCAAGATAATCCATAACCATTTCTAGAGATTCTGTGTTGTCATCTGTTTCATTTTTTTCGACTGTTGTTTTTAATTCTTGAATGATTTTATTTACTAAAAACCATCTTAGGGTGAGGATAGTTTCTGAAACAAACAAACCAATTGATTTGTCTTTGTGTTTTACATAAATATGCTTTGCTTCCCAGTTGTGTAGCATATCGCGTTCGTCATTCATCAAAATCGAAGTTACTTCCTGAGCCAAGTCGGTAGAAAGTTGTCCTAAATAATGTTCGAGTTCAAAGTTTTCGTTTTGCTGAAAATACTCAATCAAATTCATATAAATAGCTTGAAACAATGGATTTGATAGTTCAATTTCGTCTTCTTGCAAACTCAGATAAATCCGCTGGTGTACTTTATACAACTTCAATTCTTTAACTTCTATCATGTTTCCACTTTCGTCAGCTTTTATATAAACATCTTCAAATTCCTCTTCAATATTACCGTATAAAAGTAAAATTTCGATTATTTTGTGTTCTAATTCATTTTGTATATCAACTGTAGAAATAGTTGCGATAGGTTCGTTTTTATGAACTTCAAAAGCGGTTTGCTCTACTTTACCTTTTTTTTCAAGCTCTTGAATATCTTTTTTTACAATTTGAGCTAGTGTATTAAAAAGTACCTCCTCAGAGATATCCATTATTCGAGAACACTCTTTAATATAGACTTCTTTCTTTATTCTATCGGGTATTTTTGAAATACTGGTCACCATTTCTCGAATCAAATCGGCTTTTTTTATAGGATCATTTTTGGCATCATTCATTAACAGTGATGCTTTAAATTGGATAAAATCTTTTGCATTTTCCTGCAGATATATAACCAAATCCTGCAATGGCGTTTTTTTTGCAAAACTATCAGGATCTTCACCATCTGGAAAAGTACAAACTTTTACATTCATTCCTTCCTCTAGAATTAAATCGATACCACGAAGAGACGCTCTTAAACCTGCGGCATCTCCGTCAAAAAGTACAGTAATATTTTTTGTTAATCGATTTATAAGCCGTATTTGATCTGGAGTTAAAGCGGTTCCCGATGATGAAACTACATTTTCGATTCCGGCTTGGTGCATCTGAATCACATCAGTATATCCTTCGACTAAAAAACAATTATCAAGTTTTGCGATATGTTGTTTGGCATGAAAAATCCCATACAATACCTTACTTTTATGATACAAATCGCTTTCGGGAGAGTTCAAATATTTTGCTGCTTTTTTATCATTTGTCAAAATCCGACCTCCAAAACCTAAAATCCTACCAGACATGGACTCAATGGGGAACATCACTCTACTTTTAAACCGGTCAAATTGTTTGTCCTCACCTAGAATTGTTAGCCCAACTTTTTCTAGAAATTCAAGTTTATACCCTTTGTTTAAAGCATCTTTTGTAAAAGCATCCCAAATATTTGGAGAATATCCTAGCTTGAATTTTTTTATTGTTTCTGTAGTAAAACCGCGTTCTTTAAAATAAGTTAAACCTATTGCTTTCCCTTCTTCATTATTAAAAAGTATATCTTGAAAATATTTTGAAGCATATTCAGTTACTAAATACAAACTTTCTTTTTCGTTAGCAATTTCTTTTTGCTCGTTTGTAAGTTCGGTTTCTTCGATTTCGATATTGTATTTTTTTGCCAAATATCTGATGGCTTCCGGATATGAAAAATGCTCATGTTCCATCACAAAAGCTATAGCATTTCCGCCTTTCCCTGAGCTAAAATCTTTCCAAATTCCTTTTGCAGGCGATACCATAAACGATGGGGAACGCTCGTCAGAAAATGGACTCAAGCCTTTAAAATTGCTACCCGCACGTTTAAGAAGAACAAAGTCGCCAATGACCTCTTCTACTCGAGCTGTTTCGTAAACTTTATCTATCGTATCTTTGGTTATCAAAATATAAAGTGACTTATTTAGGGTTTAAAGTTACATTTTTTTTAAACAAAAAAACCCACAAGGTTTTAAAGCTTGTAGGCAAAATATAACTAAATCAATATTTTTTTAATTAAAGTCAAATCGTATTCCTAACGAAATATTGTTTTGTTTGATTACATTATTTTGAAAAATAGGATTTAAATCATATTTTAGGTATAAACTAGTTTCTTTATAACCTATAAAACCACTTACTCCATAAATAAAATCATTTACGTTAAAATCGCCTTTTGTTTTTACCGTTACATCTTGGTTTTGTCCGTTGTCAAATAGTTCAAACTGTTTTGATTTAATTCTGAATCCTGCATATCCGCCAAGTCCTAGTCTAAAACTTTGATGCGACTGAAAAAAAGGTTTACCATCATTAGATTTATTTTTAGAAAAATCAAATTCTAAATGCAGTGGTGCCACTAAATAAACATTTCTAAATCGAGAATCATCTAAATGAATTGGCGAAGTTTGAAGTGTAGTTTGATCGCCCGATTTTACAAAAACACGATTATCTGTTGGTCTCAAGTTGTTATACATAACTGATAATCCATATTTTAAGTGCAACAAATTTTTAGTTTTTAATAAGCGGGTGTTATATGTTAAACCCCATTCGTAAAAATGTGAACCCCAATATCTAAAGTCTGAATTAGCTACTTGACCGTTTGTAACTAAATTGTTTACTCCCGCCGCAAACACAAATTGCGAAGTTGTTCTTTTTTCAGATTTTGAAACAGTGTCTTTCCCAATACTAAAACTAAATTTTTTTAATTTTTTATTTTCTGCTAATTTTCCGTCAACTTTTTCTTGAACTAAATTTTTAAGTTCGTCTTGTAGGGATGCCACTTTTGTTTCGATAGTTTTAGCTCTCATTGTTGCTAATTCTTGTTTTTTTGATGCGGCTTGATCTTTTGTTATTATTCCCTTATCTAAATCCGAATTAATGGCTTCAACTTCCTTTTTTAAAGCTTCTTTTTCTGATAATGTGATGGCTTCAATTTTGTCGGCAATGGCTCTTGCTCGCGCTTCAAATGTTTCTTGTCCTACAACTTTATTTACAAATAAACATAGGATTAGTGTTAAGTAAACGATTAAATTTCTCATAATAATTGGTTTTAGTGATGTATTGATTTATTGATTGTTTCTGTTGATTACAGCAACTTTTACGGTTTTAAAATTTCTTTTTAGTTTTTCAAATTTCGATTCACGATAGTTTTGATTTATTTCGTTACTAACTTGCGATAACAAACTATTTGCATCAACTTTTATTGTTGATTTTGGGGTTAACAAAACCTGGTCTTGATTTAAATTTGATTGATTTCCCTCAGACAATAATGCATCAGGATTTATATTTATTGATTTTTGCTCTTTTTGAATTTCAACATCAGGTTGTTTTTTTGTGAGTACAGATGCAATAACTTCTTGATTTTGATTGATGATTGAATTTACTTTAAAAGACTTTTTGTTTACCATGTTTTGATTAAATTTATGGTTTGTCAAAACTATCTTGTCATTGGTTCTAGTTGGTGTTATAATATTAGATTTTTCTATGTTAATGTTTTGAATGGTATCTGTATTATTTTTAGTGCTTACAACAGTTATATCAGATTTTATTGGTGTTGCATTTGTATTAAAATGAAAGCTTGCAATTGTTATTATAACTACTAAACTTGCCGCAATAAACAACCAGCCAAAGCCAATTTTTGACTTTTTTTTCTCAGAAACGGTCAACATAGCATCTAGTCTGTCCCAAGCCATTTGAGTTGGCTTAATTTCACGAGAATTAAGTTTTTCTCGGATTTGATTTTCTAATTTATTGGGTTCCATTATCGTAATTTTTTAACTTGTTAATTTGACTTTGCAACATTTTTCTGGCATGTGACAACTGCGACTTTGATGTGCCTTCGTTTATATTAAGTATGTTGGCAATTTCTTGGTGCTTGTATCCTTCGATTGCGTATAAATTGAAAACCATTTTGTAGCCATCGGGCAAATTGTCTATCAAAAATTGAATATCATCAACAGAAAACTGACTTTCATTAGTATTCAAACTTTCTTCAAAGTAATTTTCATCCTCTATAAAAATTACTTTTTTTTGAACTCTGATAAATGAGATACATTCATTTATCATAATTCGTCTAATCCACCCTTCAAAACTTCCGTTGAATTCAAAATTTTTAAGATTTATAAAAACTTTCATAAATGCAGTTATCATGACATCTTCTGCTTGTTGTACATCTTTTAAATACTGTCTACAAATACTTAGCATTTTTGGTGAAAATCGAGTATACAATTTTTGTTGTGCATAACGATTGTTGTTAATTGCAAATTCAATTAATTCTTTTTCTTCGTTATGTAAATTGATAACCTTCATTTTATTTTGAAACTAGTTTTTGATTGATCCATAAATCTTCTATTTGCATAGACGATTATAGTTGTAAAAAGGTTGCATGAATATATTAAAAATAATAAATTAATAATTAAAATTCTATAAATGAGGATTTTAAAAATTATTTTTTTGCAGTTTATTTTTTTCTGGAAAGTCAAATTATTTAAAACTGATGACTAAAGGTTGTAGGCTGGGAGTGAAAAACTACTTCTTCCTTTCGATTACATAATTAACCATTAAAGTAAGGCTTTCTTTGTAATCAGATTTTGGAAAATCGTGAAGTAAATCGAGTGCTTGTTGTTGAAATTGCACCATTTTTTGCTCTGCATAACGCAATCCGTTTTTATCTTTTACAAATTGAATTACTTCTTTTACTCGTTTTTTATCTTTATTATGATTTTTAATCGAGTTTATGCACCAACTTTTTTCTTTGTCAGAACAATTATTTAAAGCATATATTAAAGGTAGAGTCATTTTTTGTTCTTTAATATCTATTCCTGTTGGTTTACCAATGGCTTCGTCTGTATAATCAAATAAATCATCTTTTATTTGAAAAGCCATGCCTATGAGTTCGCCAAATTTTCTCATTTTTTCAACAAGAATTTCGTCATCAGAAACTGATTTTGCTCCTAAAGCACAACAAGCAGCAATTAGAGTTGCTGTTTTTTGACGAATAATTTCATAATAAATCTCTTCGGTAATATCGAGTCGTCTTGCTTTTTCTATTTGTAGCAATTCACCCTCGCTCATTTCTCTTACGGCTACTGAAATTATTTTTAACAAATCAAAATCACCATTATCTATTGATAATAACAACCCTTTTGAAAGTAAATAATCGCCAACCAAAACCGCAATTTTATTTTTCCATAATGCATTAATTGAAAAAAAACCACGTCTTCTGTTGCTGTCATCAACTACATCATCATGCACTAAAGTTGCCGTATGAATTAATTCGATAACACTTGCTCCACGAAAAGTTCGTTCGTTTAATCTACCATTATTCAACATTTTTGCGACCAAAAAAACAAACATAGGTCTCATTTGTTTGCCCTTTCTGTTTACTATATAATATGTAATTCGGTTGAGTAATGCAACCTTGGAAGTCATTGATTCATAAAACTTTCTTTCGAAAAGTTCCATGTCCTTTAAAATGGGAGACTTTATTTGTGAAGTAATATTCATTTGGTTTCCAAAGATACAAAATGAAAGTATTTAAAAAATTATTTTTGATTCGATTAAACCTTTTTAGGTTATACAAGTCAAATAGAAAACTTAAAAAATAATTTGAAATATGAAAACAAGAATTTTAATTGTAGCAACAGCATTTTTACTAATGACTGTTGGGTGCTCAAAAAAAGAGAATAGCGGAAATTCATTTACAGCTGATGAAGCTTCTGTAAACTCAAAAATTGATTTAGCAAATGATGATGTATCAAATATTGCTGACGATCAGTTTACTGCAACTATGGATAATAGTACATCTGGGAAAAATAATAGTATAGAAAATGCTTCGACAGCAGTACAAAATTTGCCAGCTTGTGCAACTGTAACAAGAATACCAGCTTTTAATACTCCAATCACTGCGGGAACAACAGTTACAAAAACAATTGATTTTGGAACAACTGGTTGCCCACTATCAAACGGAAATGTGTTAAAAGGTAAAATTATTATAAGTTTTGTTTACAATCCTAATGAAACTACTCATACAATTAACTATCAATTTGTAGATTTCTATCACAACGCAATTAAATTTGAAGGTAACAAAACATTTACTCGAACTATGACAGTTGCTACAGCTAGCTCACCAAGTCACCCAATTGTAGTTATGACATTAGATATGTCGGCTACGTTCCCTGATGGTAGAGTTTTTACACGAGTAGGAACACGCACAAGAGAAATAATCGAAGGATATGCTACTCCATCCATATTAGCTGATAATGTGTATCAAGTAACAGGGAATTGGACAACCACTTTTCCAAATACAACTGTACAAACTAGTACAATTACAACACCATTGTTAGTAAAAATGAGTTGTATTGCAGTTAACAAACCACTTTTAGTTCAAGGAGTTATTACCTTTGTAAGAAATGGAAATACCGCAACTTTAGATTATGGAAATGGAGATTGTGATAATCTTGCTGTATTTACTATAAACGGAAACTCATATAATATTGTAATAGGTAACTAAAATATATTATCTTATTTTGTTTAAAACGTCTCAAATTATTGGGACGTTTTTTTTATGTTAATTTTAATAGAACTCCACATTACATGTCATAATTTTGTATTTTACTTACTGATAATTTTATAAACAATGGCACATTCAGTTTTACACAAATCAAATACAAGAGGTCACGCAAATCACGGTTGGTTAAACGCATATCATAGTTTCAGTTTTGCTAGCTGGCACAATCCCGAAAGAGTACAGTTTGGAGTTCTTCGAGTATTAAATGACGATACCGTTGCAGCAGGAATGGGGTTTGGTACTCATCCTCACGATAATATGGAAATCATTACAATTCCTCTCGAAGGGGATTTAGCCCACAAAGATAGCATGGGTAATGCTGAAACTATTCGCACAGGCGATGTTCAAGTTATGAGCGCTGGAACTGGAGTCGAGCATAGCGAATTTAATCCTAATAATGATAAACAAACAAAATTATTTCAAATTTGGTTATTTCCAAAAATTAGAAACGTTGTTCCTCGATATCAACAAATTACTTTAAATAAATCGCTCGAAAAAAATAATTTTTCTCAAATTTTATCTCCTAATAAAGAAGATGATGGCGTTTGGATTTATCAAGATGCCTGGTTTTATTTAAGCGATTTTGATAAAGATTTTTCAAAAAAACTTTCTCTCAAAAAAGAAGGAAATGGATTTTATATCATGAATATAGAAGGAGAGATAACAGTAAATAGTGAAATATTAGAAAAAAGAGATGCCATAGGAATTTGGGATACTTTGAATATTGAAATTAAAGCTATAACAAATTCTAAGTTCTTGATTATGGAGATTCCAATGAAATAAAAATAAGCAAACTTTATTTTGAAAAAAAACTTTCGGGATAAATAATAACTTTTACGATATAAATAGGCGCATCAAAAGTGCGCTTTAAATTTGAGTTCCCGTTCCATAAGTTTCTATATCCAGCTCCAGCCCCAAGACCTATCCATGATGTAATTTTGTAATTTGCCTGACCAGAAATTTCATTTAAAAGCAACGGAACTGTTAAATTTGAAACAACCTCGTTGTCAACTTCTTTTACAAAATTTGGTTTTCCGTAGCCTATTTGCTCAGTCACAAAACATTCTAGCTTTTTGTTTTTATACAATATCCAATCACTAAATATACTGGCATACCAAAAATTGATTTTGTTATCCTCTACCTTTTGCGTTTTTTTATTGGTATATGATATGTCAACGGGGTTGATTATAAAGGAAACTCCAACTCCAAAACGGGTTAAATTTCTATATTGCAATCCTATTTTAGTCCCAAAAATCATAATATTGTTACCTCTAATACTTGAGTAACGATTATCGAGTTGAAAGTTGAATTTATATTTTTTTTTAATCTCTTGCGAGTTTACAAATGATGAGAATAAAATTAAAAGAAGCACTAGAATTTTTTTCATCAAATGATTTTTTATTTTAAGACTTTAAATTTATAGATAGGTTTAATTCAAAAATACTATTTTTGTTTATTCGGTATTCTCAATTTATGAATACTTTATAATTAATTTAGCATTTTAAACCTAAAACGAAATCAGATGAAGGCTTACATATTTCCAGGTCAAGGCGCACAATTTCCCGGTATGGGAAAAGATTTAAATGAAAAATCTAACTTAGCAAAAGAATTGTTTGAAAGAGCAAATGAAATTTTAGGATTTAAAATTACTGAGATCATGTTTAATGGCACTTCAGAGGAATTAAAACAAACAAATGTTACACAACCTGCTGTCTTTTTACATTCGGTAATTCTTGCAAAAACAATCGTTAATTTTAAACCAGATATGGTTGCTGGACACTCACTTGGCGAGTTTTCTGCATTAGTTGCAAATGGTAGTTTATCATTTGAAGATGGATTAAAATTAGTTTCAAAACGAGCTCTAGCGATGCAAAAAGCATGCGAAATTAATCCTTCTACAATGGCTGCTGTTTTAAATTTAGAGGATAAAATTGTAGAGGAAATCTGCGCTTCTATAAATGGTATTGTTGTTGCAGCAAATTACAATTGTCCGGGACAATTAGTAATTTCTGGTGCGTATGATGCTGTAGAATTAGCTTGTGAAAAAATGAGAGAAGCAGGTGCAAAAAGAGCTTTAATATTACCTGTTGGCGGTGGGTTTCATTCGCCAATGATGGAACCTGCACGAGAGGAACTCGCAAAAGCTATAGAAGAAACTATTTTTTTAAATCCGATTTGTCCTGTTTATCAAAATGTAACAGCTCAAGCAGTTACAAATCCAGATACAATAAAACAAAATCTCATTATTCAGTTAACGGCACCTGTAAAATGGACTCAATCTATTCAACAAATGATTTCAGATGGTGCTACATCGTTTACCGAAGTTGGTCCTGGTAAAGTATTAGTAGGATTAGTAAATAAAATCAATAAAGATATTGAAACAATCTCTGCTTAATGAACGATATTTTAGACTTATTTAAAACTCTTGAGTGTGCTAAAGTTTTATCAAAAAATATTGATTATGACGATTATATTGAAATAAATTTATCTCAAACTAACACAAGTTTAAAAGATCAAAATTATAATACAGCTTCAGATTTTGAAATTTTTATTCAAAATTATTTAGATAATAATAATGCAAAAATTGCATACGGAGGTTATAACGAAATTAGAAATCTATACAAACGAAGCCCAGTTTTTAATAATTTTGATGCTGAAGAACGAAATATTCATATAGGATTAGATTTATGGATAAATCATGAAGCCCAAGTATATGTTGCTCTAGAAGGAAAAATTCATAGTTTTCAAAATAATAATTCCTTTGGAGATTACGGTCCTACATTAATTTTAGAACATAATATAAATGGATTTAATTTTCATACACTTTACGGACATTTGAGTTTAGATAGTTTAAAAAATAAAAAAATTGGGGATAAAATTAGCAAAGGGGAACAAATTGGTACTCTTGGATTGCCTCCAATAAATGGAGATTATGCACCACATTTACATTTTCAAATTATTATCGATATGGAAAATAAAAAAGGTGATTATCCCGGAGTTTCAAGCTATAAAAACCTTCCATTTTATTTAAAAAATTGTCCAAATCCTGAATTGCTTTTAAAAATAAAATAAAACACTTAAATAATTAAACAATTATAAATTTAAATACCATGAAAAAAATATCAGTAATTTTAGCACTAGCTTCAATGTTTTTAGCTTGTAAACCAGAAACCAAAGAGAAAATTGAAGAAGCGTCGGATGCAATATCTTCCGACGTAAAACAATCGATAGATTCTGCAAAAGTAAAGGCAAAATCTGAAATTGATTCTGCAAAAATCAAAGTAAAATCAAAACTAGATACAGTTATTGCAAAAGGAGCCAAAAAAATAGAAGATGGTGCCGAAAAAATAAAGCAATCTGCAAAAAAATAAACTAAAAAAGTCTTCAAAAATTAAATTCTTTTGAAGACTTTTTTATTAAAATTAAAATCTATTATACGTTAACTTCTTATTTTTAGTTCCCATTTCCAAGCACTTTCTATGGCTTGATCTAGTGTTGATAATGCCTTCCAGCCTAAAACTGTATTTGCCTTTTCAGTATTGGCGTAAGCGGCAGTTATATCACCTTCTCTCCTTTCAACAATTTTATAGGGTAACTTTTTGCCACTCACTTTTTCAAAAGATTGAATTACTTCTAATACAGAACTTCCTTTTCCAGTTCCTAAATTAAATGTTTCTACCTTGTCTAAGTTTTTTTTATTTAATAATCTCTTTAAAGCTATAACGTGGGCTTTTGCCAAATCTACAACGTGAATGTAATCTCTTACAGCTGTGCCATCAGAGGTAGGATAATCGTTTCCATAAACTGCTAATTCTTTTCGCAGTCCAAATGCTGTTTGTGTTATAAAAGGAACTAAGTTTTGAGGAACTCCAATGGGTAGTTCGCCAATTTCGGCTGTTGGATGAGCTCCTATTGGATTAAAATATCGCAATAAAATTGAATTTAAAGCAGTAACTTTTGCTACGTCTTTGATTATTTCTTCTCCTATTTGTTTTGTGTTTCCATAAGGAGACATTGCAGGTTGAACAGATGCATTTTCGGTAATTGGCATTATTTCGGCTTGGCCATAAACAGTACAAGATGAACTGAAAATGAAATTTGGATTACGAAGTGATTTCAACTCCTGTAATACATATACCAAGGCATTAATATTATTTTCATAATACAATAACGGATTTTCGACACTCTCGCCAACTGCCTTTGATGCGGCAAAGTGAATCACTCCATCAACGTCATTATGCTTTTTAAAAAAAAATTGAACCGAAGACTTATCTCGTAAATCTAGCTTTTCAAAAATAGGTTTTATACCTGTTATATTAAAAATTCCGTCTAAGACTTTCTCTGTCGAATTAGACAAGTTATCAATAGCAACAACCTCAAAACCTTCATTTTGTAATTCTACTACTGTATGCGAACCTATAAAACCTAAACCTCCTGTAACTACTATTTTCATTTATATTGGTTATTAGTCGTTGGTTAATAAAATAAAATTCAATACTTATGGACTAGTTAAAAAATTCTAAAACAGAATCTGTAATAAATTGAATTTGTTCATCGTCTAACTCGGTATGCATTGGCAACGAAATTACTTCTTTAACTAATTTGTTTGTAACTGGAAAATCTTCTTCTTTATATCGATCATCTTTATATGCTTTTTGATTATGTAGCGGAATCGGATAATAAATAGCACAAGGAATTCCTTTGCTTTGCAGGTGCTCCATAAGTTTATCTCGATCAGCATCAATAATTCTTAAAGTATATTGATGAAAAACATGGCAATCACAAATATCACAAATCATTGGAGCCACGATGTTTTTGTGTCCATCAAACGCTTTCGAATATTTTCTGGCCGCTTCTTGACGTGATTTGCCATAACTATCTAATAAAGGCAATTTTGCATTTAAAACCGCAGCCTGTATACTATCTAATCTGGAGTTTACACCTACAACGTCGTGATGATAACGCACATACATTCCGTGATTTACAATTCCTCTTATTTTGTGAGCTAAAGCATCATCATTTGTAAAAATTGCACCCCCATCGCCATAACAACCTAAGTTTTTACTCGGAAAAAATGATGTAGATGCTACATGACCAATAGTTCCTGCTTTCTTTTTAGTACCATCGCTAAACTTGCAATTTGCGCCAATTGCCTGTGCATTATCTTCAATAACATACAAATTATGTTGCTTTGCAATCGACATTATTGCTTCCATATTTGCAGCTCTGCCAAATAAATGAACGGGAACTATTGCTTTGGTTTTTGGCGTAATCGCTTTTTTGATTGCCTCAATAGAAATATTCATATTCACAAGATCAACATCGACTAAAACGGGTATAAGTTGTAATAAAGCAATAACTTCGACAGTAGCTGCAAAGGTAAAATCGGCAGTGATAACTTCGTCGCCAGGCTTCAATTCTAATGCCATCATTGCAATTTGTAACGCATCTGTCCCGTTTGCGCAGGGAATAACATGTTTTACATCTAAATATTGTTCTAAATTTTTTTGAAATTCATGAACTTGAGGTCCATTTATATAAGTTGTTGTGTTCAAAACGTCCTGAATAGAAGCGTTTACAGTAGCTGCTATTTTATCATATTGACCTTTTAAGTCAACCATTTGCAATTTTTTCATTTATAATAAATATTGAAATACAAAAATAAGAATTTAAAGCGAACATTAGTTGTACTTCTATTTTTTATTTGGAGCAAATAGTCTGGGCATTTTCAATAAGCGCCATTCCTGCTTTCGTCACTCGCTTTATCTTATCTCGTTTTTAAAAACGAGACAAGATAAGAGCTCAAACAATGACTCAATCAGGGCTAGGAAGCAATTTATATTTTAGAAAAATAAATTTTGTATTTTTACAAATCTAAAATTACATGATGCAATTTTTTATTTACAACCTTCTTATTAATTTTGTTTCGATTGTATTGCAAATTTTGTCGTTTTTCAACCCGAAACTAAAACTTTTTGTTAACGGACGAAAAAATGTATTTTCCAAAATAAAATCTAAAATAAATTCAAACGATAAAACTATTTGGTTTCACGCAGCATCGTTAGGCGAATATGAACAAGGCATCCCCGTTATAGAAACCATAAAAATAAAATTTCCAAATCATAAAATAATCATTACTTTCTTCTCACCATCTGGATATGAAGTTAAAAAAAATAATACTCTTGCTGATCTAACAATCTATTTGCCATTAGATACAAAATTTAATGCCAAGAAATTTTTAAAACTCGCTCATCCTCAAATCGCTTTCTTTATAAAATATGAATATTGGCCCAACTATTTAAATGAATTAAAAAAACTTGATATAAAAACCTATTTAATTTCGGGTATTTTCAGAGAAAACCAAGCTTTTTTTAAATGGTACGGTCGTTTTTACCGAAATGCTTTATATACTTTTGACTACTTTTTTGTTCAAAATGAAAGTTCTAAAAATTTACTTCAAAAAATAGGTTTTAATAATATAATAGTCTCAGGCGATACTCGTTTTGATCGTGTAATTGCTATTCTAAATCAAAATAACACTTTAGATTTTATAGAACAATTTAAGAATAATCAAACTACAATAGTGGTAGGAAGTTCGTGGCCTAAAGACGAAAATTTAATTGTGAAATACATTAACGAATCAACCCAAAATTTAAAATTTATCATTGCACCACATACTATAAACAAACAGCAAATTCAAGAATTAAAAAATTCAATTTTATCTAAAGTTGTTTTATTTTCAGAGAAAGAAAACCAAGATTTAGCAACTTATAAAGTTTTTATTATTGATACTGTCGGAATTTTGACAAAAATCTATTCCTATGCCAGTATTGCTTATGTTGGTGGCGGATTTGGAAATCCAGGCGTTCATAATATCCTAGAACCCGCTACATTTAGTATCCCTATTGTTATAGGTCCAAATTTTTCTCATTTTGCCGAGGCAACTGCATTAGTGAATCAAAAAGGGTGTATTTCGATTTCAAATCAGGAAGAATTAACCGATGCTCTCAATTTGCTTATAAATAATGATGATGAACGAGAAGAAAAGGGACATATTTGTGCCACTTTTGTACAAATGAATAAAGGTGCAACCAACAAAATTTTAAATCAAATTGAACATAAAAATTAAATTATAACTAAACCATAATAAATAATAATATGAAATACATCAAACTACTTTTACTGTTTTTTATTGTTCAAACTCAAGCACAACAAGGAGGAATGTGGATTCCATCGTTGTTAAAAGGAATGAATGAAACCGAAATGAAATTGCTGGGAATGAAAATTTCTGCAAATGATATTTATAATGCAAACGGTTCGAGTTTAAAAGATGCTGTGCCACAATTTAACGGCGGTTGTACGTCTGAAGTTATTTCTAATAAAGGTTTGATTTTAACAAATCATCATTGTGGTTTTGATGCTATTCAAAATCATTCTTCGGTTGAACATGATTACCTTAAAGATGGCTTTTGGGCATATAAAATGGAAGATGAACTGCCAAATAAAGATTTAGAAGTAACATTTATTATAAAAATTGAAGATGTTACAACTGGAGTTTTAGAGGGTGTTGCAACGTTATCAAATGAAGCTGACAAACAAAAAAAAATACAACAAAATATTTCAGATCTTACTAAAAATTTACCAAAAGAAACTTGGCAAGAAAATAGAATTAAAACCTTTTATGACGGAAATCAGTATTTATTGTTTGTAATAGAAAGCTATAAAGACATACGTTTTGTAGGCGCTCCTCCAAGTTCTATCGGGAAATTTGGGTCTGATACTGATAACTGGGTTTGGCCACGACATACTGGCGATTTTTCACTTTTCAGAATTTATGCTGATAAAAATAATCATCCAGCACCTTACTCTATTGATAACGTACCATATAAACCAAAAAAGTTTTTGCCCATTTCAATTTCAGGAATAGAAGAAAATGATTTTACAATGGTTATTGGTTTTCCTGGAAGAACACAAGAATATTTACCATCTTTTGCTGTAAATCAAATTATGAATGATTTAAATCCGGCAAAAATTGAAATTCGTGATAATGCCCTGAAAATTCAAGATGGTTTTATGCGAAAAAATCAAACGATAAAAATTCAATATGCTTCAAAATATGCTGGAATAGCAAATTATTGGAAAAAATGGATTGGAGAAACTAAAGGTCTAAAAAAATCGGATGCAGTAGCCATAAAACAAAAATTTGAAAGTGATTTTCAAAAAAAAGTTGTTAAACTTGGGAAGCAAAATGAATATGGAAATTTATTATCTGAATTTGAGAAAAATTATAACGATATAAAAGATTATGCCCTAGCACGCGATTATTTTTCGGAAATTGTTTTACGAAATACTGAACTTTTAAGCTCTGGATACAAATTATATCAACTAGAACAAATTTTAAATACAAAAGGTGAGCAAGCATTTTTAGATAAAAAAAATAGCTTGTCAAAAGGGATGGAGGATTTTTATAAAGATTACAACAGTACTGTAGATAAAAATATTTTTGAAAGTTTGATGAATTTATATGTAACCAAATCACCTAAACAATTTTTACCTTCAATGTTTAATACTATTGATATTTTAAATTTAACAGATGATATTTATTCTAACTCAAAATTAACTACTTATGAAAGTTTTAAAACATTATTAGATGGAGATACTAAAGTTGTTATCGAAAAAATAAATAACGATAAAGGATATCAACTAATAAAAGCAATGGCAGATGCTTACAACAAAAACGTATTGCCAAAATATGATGAAATAACTCTTAAAAATATAAGCTTACAACGAACTTACATGAAAGCAATTTTAGAATTATTTCCAAACAACAGAATATTTCCTGATGCGAACTCGACATTAAGAATAACTTATGGAAAAGTAAAAGGATACAAACCAAATGACGCTGTTTATTATGAACCTGTTACCTATCTTGATGGAGTAATCGAAAAATACATACCTGGAGATTATGAATTTGATGTTCCTAAAAAATTAATAGATTTATATAATGCTAAAGATTATGGCGTTTATGGATATAAAAATAAAATGCCTGTATGTTTTATAGGAACAAATCACACAACAGGAGGAAATTCTGGTAGTCCAGCAATAGATGCCTACGGAAATCTAATAGGATTGAATTTTGATAGAGTTTGGGAAGGAACAATGAGTGACATTAATTATAGCCCAGATATTTGCAGAAACATAATGGTTGATGCTCGATATGTTTTATTTATAATTGATAAATATGCTGGTGCAAAAAATTTAATTTCAGAAATGGTGCTTGTAAGTCCTAAACTCAAAAAAAAGTAATATTATTTAGCTTTATATTATTTTAACTAAATTTTGGCATAGTATTTGTTAAGATATTTTTGTTGTTTTTGATGAAATTTTAAAAAAGTTAAAAAAATATTTTAACCTATCAAAAAATTTATATCTTTGCATCGAATTAATAATTAACCTTTTATAACAATTAAGATGAAAAAAGTATTTTTAAGTTTAGCTATCATTGCTGCATTAACTGTAGTATCTTGTAAACAAGCTGATGCTGCACCTGCTGACACAACTGCTGTTGATTCAACTGCTGCTGCTGCAACTGAAACTGTAGATTCAACTGCTGCTGCTGCAACTACAACTGTAGATTCAACTGCTGCTGCTGCAACTGAAAAAGTTGACGCTGCTGCTGCTGATGCAACTAAAGCTGCTGAAGCTGCTGCTCCAGCAAAAAAATAATTAGAATTTAATTTCTAGTTTAAAGCTCCGCATTGCGGAGCTTTTTTTTTGAACTTTTTAATATATTTAACTTTCGTTCATTAAAAAAATCTAAAATCTACACCTCTAAATCAATTTTCTAATTCGTAACTTTGCAAAAAATTAAAAAATAAATTCATTTTTAGTTTGGATGCATCAGTAACTCCTGTTTCTCTAAAAGCAATCTATAAAGATTTTCTTGAAATTACAAAAGCAAGACTAGCTGTAAGCGTTTTGTTTTCTTCGGTTGCTGGTTATCTTCTAGGTTTTGATTCTGAACATCCATTTAGTTGGTCAGTTTTAGTTATGTTATCTATTGGAGGATATTGCATGGTTGGCGCATCAAACGCGTTTAATCAAGTTATCGAAAAAGATTTAGATATATTGATGGACAGAACTAAAAATCGCCCAGTTCCTTCAAATAGAATGTCATCAAATGTAGCTTTGCTTATTGCAAGTTTACTCACTATTATAGGGTTAATACTGCTCTATTTGATAAATCAAAAAACAGCAATGTTTGGAGCTATATCTATTTTTCTTTACACAAGTATCTATACTCCACTCAAAACCATGACGCCACTTTCAGTATTTGTGGGAGCATTTCCAGGTGCAATTCCTTTTATGCTGGGTTGGGTTGCAGCTACAAATAAATTTGGGATAGAAGCTGGAACTTTATTTTTAATTCAATTTTTTTGGCAATTTCCACATTTTTGGTCTATAGGATGGTTTTTATATGATGATTATAAAAAAGCTGGATTTTTTATGCTTCCCACAGGAAAAAAAGATACTAAAACAGCTATACAAATTCTTTTATATACAGTTTGGTTACTAATAGCTTCTTTATTACCGAGTTTAGGATATACAGGAAGATTGCATATCTCACATATTGCAACAATTTTAGTTTTTCTTATCGGTGTTTGGATGTTATTTTATGCAACAAAATTATATCGCCTAAGAACATCTAAAGCAGCGCGTACTTTGATGTTAGTAAGTGTTTCATATATCACTTTGTTACAAATAATTTACATAATAGATAAATTTTTAAGATAATATGACAATGACCGCCTTAGAATACAAAAAAAGAACTGCTCGTTCCTACAAATTATTACTGCTTTTTGCAATGATAAGCATGACAATGATGTTTGCAGGAATAACTAGCGCATTTGTAGTAAGCAAATCAAGAAGAGATTGGTTACATGATTTTGAAATTCCAGTCACTTTTTTCTATAGTTTGATAGCTATAATGCTTTGTAGTGTAACATTTCATTTTGCAAAAAAATCTATTCAAAAAGATAATAGGTCTCAGACTACCTTATCACTTTTAGCAACTTTAGTTTTGGGTTTATTTTTTGTTTACTCTCAATTTCACGGATTTACAGTTTTATTTGATCATAATCTTGTTCCTGTTGGACCTTCAAGTAAAATAACAATATCCTTTTTATATATGATAGTTGCAGTACACCTTTTGCATCTTGCAGGAGGAATAATTTCACTATTAGTTATTATTTATAATCATTTTAAACAAAAGTACAATTCAAGCCAATTTCTTGGTATTGAGCTAGGTGCAATGTATTGGCACTTTCTCGATTTCTTATGGATATATTTATTTTTGTTTATATATTTCTTTAAATAAGAAAAAAACGTAAATTTGAGCACTTTTTAATAAATAATTTTTATGGGAGCGACAGTTACAACTGCACAAACTGCTGGAAAAACATGGGATGGTGGAAATGAACCATTAAATGCAAGCTACGGAAAATTAATGATGTGGTTTTTCATTGTTTCTGATGCATTAACCTTTTCAGGATTTCTTGCCGCATACGGTTTTTCAAGATTTAAATTCATCGAAACTTGGCCTCTTGCTGACGAAGTATTCACTCACTTCCCTTTTATGCACGGAGTTTCAGCACCTATGTACTATGTTGCTTTAATGACATTTATACTTATTTTTTCGTCGGTTACAATGGTTTTAGCAGTAGATGCTGGTCATCATTTGAATCAAAAGAAAGTAGCGTTTTATATGTTTCTCACTATCATCGGAGGTATAATTTTTGTTGGTTCACAAGCTTGGGAGTGGAAAAATTTTATTCATGGTGAATATGGAGCAATCGAAACAAAAGGAGGAAGTATCCTTCAATTTGTAGATGCAAAAGGTAAAAGAGTAGCATTAGAAAAGTTTGCAACATCAACCGTCGAACAAAGAGAGCAATTAACTCGAGGAAAAGGTAGATGGTTTATGGAAGAAGGTTCGTTGCCTACATATTCTGTTAAGCAAGTTTTAGATGGTTTTAAAAAACATCCAGAATTATTAGTTAGAACTGAAGTTATTAACGGAAAAGAGACTTTAGAAACCACAAAAGGTTTAAACTCTAATCCAGCATTAAACAAAACAAAAAGAAAATTTATATTATCTAGAGCAGAGTCAGAGGCAAGATTGTCAAATGCAACTATGGTAATTGAAGGGGCAAATTTACAACATAACGAATATGGAAGTAAATTGTTTGCTGATTTCTTCTTCTTTATTACCGGATTTCACGGATTTCACGTTTTCTCGGGAGTTATAATCAACATAATTATTTTTATAAATGTGTTATTAGGAACTTATCAAAAGCGAAGAAGTTATGAAATGATTGAAAAAGTTGGACTATATTGGCACTTTGTTGATTTAGTTTGGGTATTCGTATTTACTTTTTTCTATTTAGTTTAATTTCAAGAAATTATATATTATGTCACAAGAGCACGTTTCTAATTTAAAAAGAATCTGGATGGTTTTCGGAATTCTTTCAATAGTAACCACAGTAGAGGTTTTTCTTGGTATTTTAAAACCAGAAATTTTACACATGCACGATTTTTTAGGCATGAATTACCTTAACTGGATATTTATAATACTAACAGTTTTTAAGGCATATTATATTGTTTGGGCTTTTATGCACATGGAGGGAGAGGTTGTAGCTCTTCGTTGGATGGTAGTGGGAACAGCAATATTCCTAATATTATATCTTATATTTATTCTTCTCACAGAAGGTCACTACATCTTTGGGGTTTTTAAAAATGCCACTATTAAATGGAATTTTTAACATTATATTAATTCAATTGAAAGGTACGTTTAGCGTACCTTTTTTTATTTTTGTAATATCAAAATATTTTTATTAAATGAAAAAAAACATAGTCCTTTTTGTTCTTTTTGTCCTTCCTATTGTTGCTTATCTATTTTTTGCATCTGGAATAAATAGCTTTGCAAAGCTACCAATGCTTACAAAATCTTTGCCTGAAATTTTAAATTTTAAATCACAAAATGGAAAACCTGTTTTTTTGAAAAATAAAATTACAATTTTGGGTTTTGGTGGAAACATTTTACACAAAGGAAATTTTTTTAATCTTTATGAAAAAATTTATGCTAAAAATAAAGATTTTAAAGATTTTCAAATCGTGTTTATTTGTCCTGATGGTACCCAAAATGAGGTAAATGATTTGAAAAATGATCTTAAAAAACTTGGCGATTTAAATGGTTGGCATTTTGTTTTTGGAAATAAAGAATCAATAAATGAGTTTCACAAAAAAATGAAATTAATAAATACTTTGGATGTAAATGAAGGGACTGAAACTGTATTTATAATAGATAAAAAAATAAACCTTAGAGGACGTAAGGGTAAAAGTGTGAAAGGAGATGTTGAATATCGTGAAGGCTATAATACAAAAATGGTTTCTGAACTGCATAATGAGATGACAGATGATGTAAAAGTAATTCTTGCCGAATACAGACTTGCATTGAAGAAAAACCATAATGCTACCAGACAAATATAACAGTATGAAAAATAAATCTTACATAGGAATTTCATTTATAATTTTGGTTTTTGGAATTATTTTTGTGCCCAAAATAATTAATCGAGTTACAAATGGAACTGTAACTCAAAATGATAGAATGAGCGCTGGAAACGGAACGAATATTTCTAAAACTTTAGTTACCATCGGGCAAGTTCCAAAATTTGAACTTACAGATCAAAACAATCTAAAAATTTCTGATAAAGACTATTTAGGTAAGGTATATGTTGTAGAATTTTTCTTTTCTACTTGTCCTTCAATTTGTCCTATCATGAATAAAAACATGATTACTATTGAGAATGAGTTTGCCTCAAACAAAAATTTTGGCATTGCATCAATCACAATTAATCCAGAAACCGATACTCCAGAAGTTTTAAAGAAACATGCAAAAAATATTGGAGCAACAAACACGAACTGGCATTTTCTTACAGGAGAAAAACAATATACTTTAGACTTGGCAAGTAAAGGTTTTAATCTATATGCAGCTAAAAATAATAAAGTAAATGGCGGATTTCAACATTCAGGTTTTTTTGCATTGATAGATAAAAATGGGAAAATAACAAGTAGAAAAGATAAATTTAATAATCCGTTGATATATTATAATGGTTTAGATAAAAATGATATTTTAAAACTTAAAGAAGATATAAAAATTTTATTAGAAGAATAAAAATGGAAAACACATCATTAGAATCCCGATTTAAAACACCTATAATTTTTGTTTCTATATTAATACCTGTTGCAGTTGCATTATTATTTAGCATACGTTTAAAAGACTTTGGAATTATAATAGAACCCTTGTCGTTTCTGCCTCCAATTTATGCATCAATAAATGCAATAACAGCTATTTTACTTATATTAGGAGTTATTTCAATAAGAAATAAAAACATACAATTACATCAAAAATTTATGACAAGTGCCATTGGGTGTTCTGTTGTGTTTTTAATAATGTATGTAGCCTATCATATGTCAGCTGAAGCAACCGTTTTTGGAGATATTAATCATAACGGGATATTAGATATTGATGAGAAAAAATCAGTCGCAACTTTACGAATTATATATTTAATACTTTTAATTTCACATATTGCGTTATCTGTAATTATTATTCCATTTGTTTTATTTACATATTCTAGAGCTTTATCTAAAGATTTTATTCGTCACAAAAAACTTGCAAGAATTACGTTTCCGTTATGGTTATACGTTGCAGTCACAGGGGTAATTGTATACCTTATGATATCACCATATTATGCTTAATAAAATAAAAATTGATTTTTCGGATAGAAAAATACTCATAAAAAAATTAAATACTACTTTAATTTTTACAAGTTCTATTTTACTAGCTTCAGTAAATTCAGTTGCTCAGTGTGCTATGTGTAGAGCATCGTTAGAAAGTGAGGGAAATGTAACAAAAGTTGAGGCTGTAAATGATGGAATTGTTTATTTAATGATTATTCCTTATGTACTTGTAGGTATTGTTGGGTTTTTAATTTATAGAATGTTTAGCAAAAAACCGACTGAGTAGTCACAAAAAAACTATTTTAAGAATTCTAAATTTCTTTTAAAACCATCAAATTTTGTTCTTTTTAATGCCGAATTTTTGAAAATATTATTAAATACATCTTCTGTAATTTCTGTCCAATCATTTTTAGAAAATGATAGAATTTCAGGTTTAGTTTTGAATAAGTCTTCGTTATGTGATTTAGAAAACTTGTTCCAAGGACAAACATCTTGACAAATATCGCACCCAAAAGCCCAGTCTTCAAATTTTCCTTTCATAGTTAAAGGAATACTTTCTTTTAGCTCGATAGTAAAATAAGAAATACATTTGCTCCCGTCAACGTGATATGGAGCAATTATGGCTTCTGTTGGGCAAGAATCAATACATGCCGTACAAGTTCCACAGTGATCTGTCACAGGAAAATCGTATTCTAAATCTAAATCTAATATAAGTTCTGCAATAAAATAAAACGAACCAATTTTTTGAGTAATTAGGTTGCTATTTTTTCCTATCCAGCCTAATCCGCTTTTTGCGGCCCAAGCTTTGTCTAAAACTGGTGCTGAATCAACAAATATTCTTCCGTGAACATCACCAATAGTATCTTTAATAGTTTGAAATAATAGTTTAAGCTTATCTTTTATAACAAAATGGTAATCATCTCCATAAGCATATTTTGAAATTTTAAAAGTATCTTGATTTTGAAATTCTGACGGGTAGTAATTTAAAAGCAAAGAAATCACACTTTTAGCGTCTTCAACAAGTAGCGTTGGATTCAACCTTTTGTCAAAATTATTTTCCATGTATCCCATTTTGCCATGTTGGTTTTTATTTAACCAATTTTCAAATCTTGGTGCTTCCTCTTCAAGAAAACCAGCTTTAGAAATGCCACACGACATAAAACCAAGTCTTTTTGCTTCAGACTTTATGAGTTCTGTATATTTAGTTTTATTGTTAATCAAATTACTAATTTAAAATAAGCCACCTTGCACATTTAATTTAATTTTTCCAAGATGTGTATACGCCTTTTCTGTAACTTCTCTACCTCTTGGAGTTCTCATTATAAAACCTTCTTGTATTAAAAAGGGTTCATAAACCTCCTCAATAGTTTCTGCACTTTCAGAAACTGCAGTTGCAAGGGTCGATAACCCTACAGGACCTCCTTTGAATTTATCTATTATAGTATTTAAAATTTTATTGTCCATTTCGTCTAAACCATGAGCATCAACATTAAGAGCTTTTAATGAAAAACGAGCAATTTCAATATCAATTTTACCATTTCCTTTTATTTGAGCAAAATCTCGTACACGTCTTAATAATGCATTTGCAATTCTAGGCGTGCCTCTACTTCTACCCGCAATTTCGATTGCAGCCTCCATCGTAATTGGCATTTTTAGTATTGTTGCGCTTCGTTGAACTATTGTAGTTAAAAGTTCAGTATTATAATATTGCAAACGACTTTGAATTCCAAATCTTGCTCTCATTGGAGCTGTTAATAAGCCAGAACGTGTTGTTGCACCAACTAGAGTAAAGGGATTTAAATTGATTTGAACGGTTCGAGCATTTGGGCCCGATTCAATCATGATATCAATTTTGTAATCTTCCATTGCAGAGTATAAATATTCTTCGACAATGGGACTTAAACGATGAATTTCATCTATAAATAATACATCTCTCTCTTCTAAATTAGTTAATAATCCGGCGAGATCTCCTGGTTTATCTAAAACAGGTCCTGAAGTTATTTTAATACCAACTCCAAGCTCACTTGCTAAAATATTGGCTAAAGTAGTTTTGCCTAAACCAGGAGGACCATGAAACAGTGTGTGATCAAGTGCTTCATTCCGTTGATTTGCAGCTTCGACAAACACTTTTAGATTATCTAAAATTTGTTCTTGCCCGGTAAAATCATCAAACGAAAGAGGACGTAATTTTTTTTCTACATCTAATTCATCAAAATTATAATTATCTTTAGTTGGATCTAAATTTTCATTCATATTACAAATATAAAGTAAAGTTTTCTGTAAAAAAAAATGCCTTTTGAAAATCAAAAGGCATTTTGTAATATTTAATATTTTTAGTGATGTAACACTTCTTCACCTTCCATCAAAGGAACATTTTGTGGCACAAAATCTTCTTCATGACCTGGCTTACTGTAATCATAAGGCCATCTGTGTACTTCAGGGATTTCTCCAGGCCAATTTCCGTGCATGTGTTCAATCGGAGCAGTCCATTCTAACGTGTTAGATCTCCAAGGATTTTGTACAGTTTTTTCACCATAAAATATACTGTAAAAGAAATTCCATAAGAAAACTAACTGAAAAGCGCCACCTACTAATGCAAATACAGTAATGATAACATTTACATCAGCAAGATCATCAAATAATGGGAAGTTTGTATTTGTATAATAACGTCTAGGTAATCCTGCCATACCTATAAAATGCATTGGAAAGAAAACACCATAGGCACAAATTGCTGTTACCCAAAAGTGAATATAACCTAAATTTTTATTTAACATTCTTCCAAACATTTTTGGATACCAATGATATATACCAGCAAACATACCGTACAAAGCAGAAATACCCATTACTAAATGGAAATGTGCTACCACAAAATAAGTGTCGTGTACGTTTATGTCAAGAGTACTATCGCCCAAAATTATTCCTGTTAAACCTCCAGTAATAAACGTTGACACTAAACCAATTGAGAATAACATTGCAGGATTTAATTGTAAGTTGCCTTTCCACAAAGTAGTTATATAATTAAATGCTTTTACTGCAGATGGTATGGCAATTAACAAGGTCGTAAATGTGAAAACCGATCCTAAAAATGGATTCATACCTGAAATAAACATGTGGTGACCCCAAACAATGGTTGATAAAAATGCAATTGCTAAAATTGACATAATCATTGCTCTATACCCAAAAATTGGCTTACGTGAATTTGTTGCTATAACTTCTGAAGTTATCCCAAGTGCTGGTAAGAGAACTATGTAAACCTCTGGATGACCTAAAAACCAAAATAAATGTTCAAATAAAACAGGAGATCCTCCTTGGTAGTTTAATACTTCTCCAGCAATATAAATATCAGATAAGAAAAATGAAGTTCCGAAGCTTCTATCCATTATCAACATAAGAGCTGCAGATAATAAAACTGGAAAAGAAACTACTCCAATAATTGCAGTAACAAAAAATGCCCATATAGTTAATGGCATTCTAGTCATCGACATTCCTTTGGTTCTCAAATTGATTACTGTAACAATATAATTTAGTGACCCCATTAAAGAGGATGCAATAAATATTGCCATAGAAGTTAACCATAAAGTCATACCAAGACCTGATCCAGAAATAGCTTGAGGTAGAGCACTTAGTGGCGGATAAATAGTCCAACCTGCAGATGCAGGTCCAGATTCGATAAATAATGAACTAACCATAACTATACTAGAAGTAAAAAACAACCAATAAGATACCATATTTAAAAAACCAGAAGCCATATCGCGAGCACCAAGTTGAAGGGGAATCAGTAAATTACTAAAAGTTCCACTCAATGCAGCAGTCAATACAAAAAATACCATAATGGTTCCATGTATTGTTATTAATGAAAGATATGTTTCGTTTGTCATAACTCCTCCTGGAGCATGATTTTCGCCCAAAAAGAAACTAAAAACTTTAAAAGATTGCTCAGGCCAAGCTAATTGCATTCTAAAAAGCATTGACATACCAACACCAATGACTCCCATAATAATACCTGATATTAGGTACTGTTTTGCAATCATTTTGTGATCAATACTAAAAATATATTTAGTAATAAAGGTGTCTTTGTGATGATGTTCATGATGGTCATTATCATGGGATTCATGAGAATGGTTATCGTGCAAGTTAACTAACGAATGGTCATTAATATTTATTGCACCAGTATATTGATCTTGTCTCATAATAAAAATTATAAAATATTTTTACAAAATTATTTCATTACAACGGTTTGTGCAACTATTGTCTCTTTTTTAACTGATGTTGAATCTTTTTTGGTTCCTCCTGATTTACTTTCTTCAGCAGATAAAGCTTCGGCTTTTACCGAAGAAACTATTGTTTTTTTATCATTCAACCATTTTTTGTAATCTTCAGGCGTATCTACTACAATTTTCATTTGCATATTATAATGAGATGCACCACATATTTTGTTACACAACAATAAAAAATCAAAAGTATATGGATCTAAACCAGCTTTTCCTTCTGCTAAAAGTTCAACACTTTTTTTGGATCTAATATCATTAATATTTGCTACTTTTTCTAACATATCTTCGGTATCTCTCATCTCCGCAGTAGTCATATCTGGAATAAAGGCAAATTGAGTCACCATACCGGGCACACAATTCATTTGAGCTCTAAAGTGTGGCATGTATGCAGAATGCAAAACATCTTGAGAACGCATTTTAAATAAAACTTTTTTACCCTTAGGTATGTGAAGTTCATCTGAAATGAAGTCATCTTGAGCATTTGGATCAGCTAAATCAACTCCAAGAGAATTAACTCCCTCAATATATCGAACATTTGCTTTACCTAAAACCCTGTCATTTCCTGCATATCTAGCCGTCCATTTAAATTGTTGCGCATAAAGCTCAATAACTATAGGTTTGTCTTCTTTTTCGTTTACAAACATAATATCTGTCCAGGCGTACAATCCATAAAAAATTAAGACTGCAAGAACAACGGCTGGAATCGAACTCCAAATAAATTCTAATTTATTATTGTCAGCAAAGTATGTGGCTTTATTGCCTGTTTTACCTCGATATTTATATGAAAAATAATAGAGGAGCGCTTGAGTAACGGTTTGAACAAAGAAAATCATCATCATAGAAATCCACATCAATTGATCAAGACCTTTCCCATGAACAGATGCCGAACCTCCAATTAATGGAAATTTTCCATAATTTAATATACAATATATTGTGATGGCATAAATAAAAACAAGGAACCCAAACATAAGGTAACCATTTATTTTGTTGTCTTTATCATCTGCGATTTGGGAATTATTTGATGTTTTCCCAACTTGAGTTAAATCGAAAATTTTAGTTAATTGCCAAATGGCAACTGATAGTAAAACTAAAACAATAAGTACTAATAGACTCGTCATTTGTTTTTTGCTTTTAAATATTAATAATGAAAATGTTTGCTTTCTTCAATAAAAGGATTCCGCTTAGGCAATAGAGGTGCTTTGGTTAAAGCTGTAAATACAACAAAAATAAATAACCCTAGGAAAAAGAATACTGATGCTATTTCAGAAACGCCAATAAACCAATGATCTCCTACAGTTGCTGGCATTACCATATTGAAAAAATCTATATAATGACCGCACAATATTACCACACCCGCTCCAACTATGATTGGTGCAATTCTTTTGAAATCAGTATTGATAAGAACTAATATTGGAAAAACAAAATTCATAACTACTGCACCAAAGAAAGGTAAATTATAAAGTTCAATTCTTGTTTTAAAATAGGTAACCTCCTCTGGAATATTTGCATACCAAATTAGCATAAACTGAGAAAACCATAAATAAGTCCAGAAAACACTAATCCCAAACATAAATTTTGATAAATCATGAATATGGCTCGAATTTACGTTTTCTAAATATCCTTTAGATTTTAAATATAAAGTTACCATAGATATTGTTGTTATACCACTTACAAAAAAACTAGCAAAAACATACCAGCCAAATAAAGTACTAAACCAGTGCGGGTCAAAAGACATTAACCAATCCCAGGACATTATTGATTCTGAAACAATAAAAAATACTAAAAATGCCGCTGACATTTTAAAATTCTTTTTATAAAATATATTATCCGTTGTTTCATCTTGTGCTAAACAATTTTTTCGAGAAAAATAACGATATAAATTCCAACCTAATAAGAAAATTGTTGCTCTAGAAATCCAAAACGCAAAGTTCAAATAGCCTGATTTTCCTGCAATCATCTCGTCATAATTTGAACTACCTTTGGTTGTTACACCTTCTTCAAGCCAAGTAAAAATATGATTTAAATGAAATCCAGAAAGTAATAAAAGAACGAAAAATATAATAGACCCAACAGGAAGATAAGCGGTTATACCTTGCATTACTCTAAATAAAACAGGCGACCAACCTGCTTGAGCAACTTGTTGAATAGCATAAAAAGCTAAAGAACCAAGAGTAACAAGCATAAAAAATATACAAGCAACATAAAGTGCTGACCATGGTTTGTTTTGCAATTGACGAAAAACATGTTCAACATGGGCTGTATGTTCTTCTTTGATTTCTGTAGCTGATTTTGGTTTTTCTTTTGTATTAACAAACTCGTGTGTACCTTCATGATGAGCTTCAGAAGCTAACATAGTTTCCACTTGCTTAATATCTTTAGGTGCAGTATAAAAACCATATCCGATACCAAGAACACCAAGAAGCATTAAGATGAACGAAATATTTTTTAATTTATTTGAAAATGTATACATATCTATAACAATAACTGTTTGTTCTATATTTATAATTCGCCTTTTAACTTTATTACATAAGCCGCAACATTCCAGCGCTCAGTCTGATTTAGTTGGTTAGAATAAGGTCCCATAGAGTTTAGTCCGTAAGTGATTACATGATTGACACTGCCTGTTGTAATATCTCTATCAGCATAACTAGGAACACCAAGGTATTTACCTTGTGTAACAAGTTTACCTTTACCGTTTCCAGCATTTCCGTGACAAATTGCGCAATAAATCTCAAATAATTCTTGACCTTTTACGATATCTACTGATGTAGAATCCAATGGAGACTTTGAATTTAATTTTGCTAAATTATAACCTTCTGTTGTATTTGCATATTCATAAGGTACAAAACCTCTTTTTATAGTATGAGATGGAGGTAACTGGCCTTCTTTGCCTTTTAATCCATAAGGTGAATTGAAGGCATTAGATTCAGAATATGTTTCGTATGCAACAGATTCATACATATTAGGCATGTATTGATAATTAGGTTTATTACTTCTTTTACAAGAAGCAAAAAATATTATTATACCTAAAATAAACAAAGTTTTAAAAATACTTTTCATAATTAATGTTTATCAATTACTTTAACTTCGACTGCACCTGTATTTTTCAAGAAAGAAGTTAATTCATCTTCATTATCATTTACAGCGATTTCCATTAAAAAATGGTCATCTGTAGTTCTCAAATCAGGATTTTCTGCTTTTTTAAAGGGCCACAACTTACTTCTCATGTAAAATGTAATTACCATTAAGTGCGCTGCAAAGAAAACTGTCATTTCAAACATAACTGGAACAAATGCTGGCATATTTTGAATGTAACTCATACTGGGTTTACCACCGATATCTTGAGGCCAATCCTGAATCATTATATAATCCATCATCGTGGTAGCGACTGCCAAACCGATACAGCCATAAATAAAAGAGCAAATTGCTAATCTAGTTGGTGCTAAACCCATTGCCTTGTCTAATCCGTGAACTGGAAATGGTGTAAAAATCTCTTCAATATGATGATGTGCTGCTCTAGTTTGCTTTACAGCATCCATTAAAACATCATCATCATTATATATTGCATATACTACTCTATTACTCATGATGTGAATCTTTATTTGCTTCTCTAGCTCTTTTAAAATTTTCTCCTGATGACTTCAAAATTGTCTTAACCTCAGCTTGTGCTATAACGGGGAATGTTCTTGCATAAAGTAAAAATAATACAAAGAAAAAACCAATAGTTCCTATGAAAATTCCAATATCTACAAATGTTGGTGAAAACATTGTCCAAGATGATGGTAGATAATCTCTATGAAGTGAAGTAACTATAATCACAAACCGTTCAAACCACATACCTATGTTTACAACAATAGAAATGATAAATGAAAACATAATACTTGTTCTTAATTTTTTTGACCACATAAACTGAGGTGAAAAAACATTACAAGTCATCATACTCCAGTATGCCCACCAGTAAGGTCCAGTAGCTCTATTTAAAAATGCGTATTGTTCATATTCAACTCCAGAATACCACGCCACAAAAAGTTCAGTTATATATGCAACACCAACTATTGATCCTGTAATCATAATTACAATATTCATTAATTCGATATGTTGTACTGTGATATATGCCTCCAAATTTGATACTTTTCTCATGATGATAAGTAAAGTATTCACCATTGCAAAACCAGAAAAAACAGCACCTGCAACAAAATAAGGTGGAAAAATTGTTGTATGCCAACCAGGAACAATTGAAGTTGCAAAGTCAAAAGATACTATCGTATGCACTGAAAGTACTAATGGTGTTGCTAAACCAGCTAATACTAATGATACTTCTTCAAAACGTTGCCAGTCTTTGGTTCTTCCGCTCCAGCCAAAACTTAAAATTGTATATATTTTTTTTGTAAATGGCGTAACTGCTCTGTCTCTTAACATAGCAAAATCGGGTAATAATCCTGTCCACCAAAAAACTAAAGAAACAGATAAATATGTAGATATTGCAAATACATCCCAAAGTAATGGAGAGTTAAAGTTTACCCACAATGAACCAAATTGATTAGGTATCGGTACAACCCAGTATGCCAACCAAGGTCTTCCCATGTGAATAATAGGAAATAAACCAGCTTGGATTACAGAAAAAATAGTCATTGCTTCGGCAGAACGGTTAATTGCCATTCTCCAACGCTGACGGAAAAGTAGAAGTACTGCAGATATTAATGTTCCCGCGTGACCGATTCCAACCCACCAAACAAAATTTGTAATATCCCAAGCCCAACCTACTGTTTTATTTAACCCCCAAACACCAATTCCTGTTGAGATAGTATAAATAATACAACCTAATCCCCACATAAAGGCAATTAGAGCTATTGAAAATACAGTCCACCATTGTTTATTTGCTTTTCCTTCAACAGGTGCTGCAACATCAACTGTTATATCATGATAACTTTTATCACCTATAACTAAAGGTTTCCTAATGGGTGCTTCGTAATGAGACGACATAATTTGATTTTAGTTTTTGATTTTATAATAATGATTAGTCTATAAATAGTAATCAAATCTGTAAAACCTATAATTTATATTACTTTGTTTCTTATTAACTTAATTATATATGAAAATTAGTTTTATACATTTCTAACTTTCACATGATAAATTACATTTGGTTTTGTTCCCACATGTTCTAATAAATGATACATTCTTTTATCTTCTTTTAAACTAGCAACTTTAGATTCTTTATCATTTATATCACCAAATACCATTGCTCCTGTAGAGCAAGCGCTTGAACAAGCAGTTTGAAACTCCCCATCTTTAATTACTCTTCCGTCACGTTTGGCATCTAATATTGTTTTTTGTGTTTTTTGAATACACATCGAACATTTTTCCATAACACCACGAGAACGCACATTTACATCTGGATTTATAACCATTCGTCCTAAATCATCATTCATAAAATAATCAAACTCACTATTTTTGTTATACAAAAACCAGTTAAATCTTCTTACTTTATAAGGACAGTTGTTTGCACAATAACGAGTTCCTACACATCTGTTATACGCCATATGGTTTTGACCTTGACGACTATGAGATGTTGCAGCAACTGGACAAACAGTTTCACATGGAGCATGATTACAATGTTGACACATTACTGGTTGGAAAGCAACTTGCGGATTTGCCGCAGGACTTTCCATTTCACCAAAACCTCCTAGTGAACCTTTATCGCCAAATAAACCCTCAAAATTTTCTTTCTTTTCATTGTCGCCTTCAAAGGTATCTTCAGATGAATAATATCTATCAATTCTCAACCAGTGCATATCTCGACTTCTTCTTACTTCTGTTTTACCTACAACGGGAACGTTATTTTCTGCATGGCACGCAATAACGCATGCACCACATCCTGTACAAGCATTCAAATCAATTGATAAATTAAAATGATGTCCAACTGATCTGTCAAAAGGTTCCCATAAATCTACTTTAGTTGCTTCGACCTCTTTATGATCTAAAGAAACCATAGGTACTGGGTTCCAAATTTTAACATCTTTAGCAGTATTGAAAATCTCTAATGAAGTTTCTCTTACAATATCTCCTCTACCCATTAGTGTTTTCTGAGATTGAACACATGCAAATTCATGTTCTCCAGATGCTTTAGAAATTTTAACAGACTGTACATTATTAAAATTATTGTATAACAAATAGGCATTCAATCCTACTTGCATTTCTTCTTTTAGCGCAGCTTTTTTTCCATATCCTAGTGCCAATCCTACTGTACCAATTGCTTGTCCTGGTTGAACAATTACAGGTACATTTTGTAATTTTATTCCATTAACATCTAAATCAGCATAACTTCCGTTTAATCCACCGTTAGCTACAATTCTATTTTCAAGACCTAACTTTTTAGAATCTGAAATAGAAACTGTAACATAATTATCCCATGAAACTCTGGTTATTGGATCAGGAAACTCCTGTAGCCAAGGGTTGTTAGCTTGTTGACCGTCTCCTAAACCAGTTTTGGTGTAAAGTATTAATTCATAATCAGCACTAGCTTTTGAACTTACGAGTGCACTAGCAGCACTTGCGTAATCGGCTGTGCCTCCAGCAACACTAGCTGTCCCAGAGAAAATTAATCCATCATGAAGTACTTTGTTCCAAGAACTCCCTGTTATCATGAAGGTTGAATTTGATTTTATATAATCATAATAAGAACCTGTAACTCCATTCCAAGACATTAAAGCCTCTTGAAATTGTTTTGTATTAAATAAAGGGCGAATAGTTGGCTGTGTTAAGCAATAGGTTCCTTTTACTAATTCGTGGTCATTCCAAGATTCTAAATAGTGTGGCGTAGCCGCAGCAATTGTAGTTTTTTCGGCAGTTTCGTCTTCTTTCAGTGAAAACGCAACTGATAATTTAACTTTTTTAAGTCCGCTTTCAAAAGCTTTACTATTTGCTAAAGTATACACGGGATTTACACCACTCATAATTAATGTATGCACACTTCCCGCATTCATATCTGATATTAATTGAGCTACCTTTTCATTAGATCCTTTTCTTATGTAACGCACACCAACTCCAACAAAAGCCTCGCTAGAGAGAACTTGATTAATAGCCAAAACTAAAAGTTGAGCATTTTTATCTTGTATCCCTGAAACTAAAACACCTTTATTTCCAGCTGCTTTTAACTGTTGAGCTGCCTTTTGAACTTCAGCTTCATTTACAATTTTGCCAGTTGGAATAGTAGAATTAGTAATAATATTGTATATTTTAACAAGAGCTTGTTTTTGATTCGCAATAGTCATCGGAATTCTCTTATCGGCTCCAGCTCCAGATAATGTCATATTTGCTTCAAACTGAAAAAATTTGGTCATTTTACCAGATTTTGGAACTCTAACTTGAGCAAAGCCAGAATCAAAACCTCCACCTTGCCAGTCTCCTAGAAAATCTGCATCTAAAGAAACAATAACACCTGTTGCTTTTGAAAAATCATAATCTACTAACCCTCTTTCACCATAAACAGTTTCGTAAGCGTCTAATGCAGGAGATTCTGAAACAGAATCATATATAATATGTTTAGCAGTTGGGTTTTTAGAAATAAAATCTGTAACAAGTTTCTCAGTAGAAGGACTTGCAAGAGTATTCGTTAACAAAACTATTTGTTTGCCAACTGTTTTAGCCTCTGTTATGCTTGTTTTTATTTTTAAATCAACTTCGCTCCAAGTGGCATTTTTAGAATTTATTTTTGGAAATTTTAAACGCATACTATCATACAAAGATAAAACCGATGCATGAACTCTAGCATTGGCAGCAAACTTTGCTCCTTCGATAGTATTATTTTCTATTTTTATGGGACGACCTTCACGCGTTTTAATTAAAAGATTTGCAAAATCAAATCCATCAAACATAGTTGTCGCATAATAATCTGCAACACCAGGAATAATAGACTCTGGTTGTACAACATAAGGTATTGATTTATGAACTGGACCCTCGCAAGCCGCTAAAGATGCTGCAGCAGTTGTAAATCCAACGTACTTTAAGAAATCACGACGAGAAGTTGTTGAAGATGATAAAGAATCGCTAGATAAAAAATCTGCGGTTGGAATTTCTTCAACAAATTCGTTATTTCTAAGCGTCTCAACAATAGAACTATTTTCGTTTAGTTCCTCAACACTTTTCCAGTATTTTTTGTTAGATGACATTGTATATAAATATTAGCTTTCTTAATTATTTTTAAATCTTAATTCTTACTTTTCGATTAGATAAACCTATTAGTAATGACACTTGCCACACTCTAAACCTCCCATTTGCGCGGCAGTCAATTTGTCTACACCATATTTTTTCGACAGCTCGTCATGTATTTTTGTGTAATAAGGATTGCCTTGCATTTTAACTTCTGTTTGTCGGTGACAATTGATACACCAACCCATAGTTAGTGGAGCAAATTGTTTCTGAATTTCATAAGTTTGAACGGGTCCGTGACATTTTTGACACTCTATACCAGCTACTGTAACGTGTTGAGAGTGATTGAAATATGCAAAATCTGGTAAATTATGTATTCTAACCCATTTTACTGGTTGCGTTTTACCTGTATATTTTTGAGTTGTTTGATCCCAACCAACTGCAGTGTATAACTTTTTAATTTCGCCATCATAAAAAGCTTTTGTGTGATCTGGGGTAGCAGTAGTATCTGAAACCTCAGCAATATTTTTATGACAGTTCATACAAATATTCAAGGAAGGAATACCAGCATTCTTGCTTACTCTTGCGGCAGAATGGCAATATTTACAATTTATACCATTACTTCCAGCATGTATTCTGTGAGAATAGTGAATAGGTTGTATGGGTTGATAATCTTGATCTACGCCAATTTGCATAAGGAAACCATATACAAAATATGCACTCATCAACATCAAAAACACAACTGATACAAAAATTAAAAACTGATTTTTTACAAATGCTCTTGGTATATTGAGAAAGTCAATTTTTTTAGAGGTAATTTCAATACCGTTTGCTTTTGCAACTTTGGTTAATATGTTATTTACCATGAATAACAAAACAACTAACAATGCTAAAACAAACCCAAGTACTCCAAGAATGAGACTATTAGATATACTAGAATCTGTCGCTCCACCACCACCTGGCAAAGTGTTAGTAGAGATAACTGGTACTACAGATGCAGCAATTGGCTCAGATGTATAGGCAATAATATTATCAATATCAACATTTGATAAATTTGGAAATGCAGTCATTACCGACGGCTTATTTTCTTCCCACAATTTAACAGCATCAGCATCACCAGATTTTATTAAAGCTGTACTATTATGAATCCAGCCATAAAACCAATCTTTTTTGTGTCGCTCAGCAACGTTTCTTAAAGCTGGCCCAGTCATTTTAGCATCTAGTTTGTGGCATGATGCGCAATTGCCGTTAAATAATTCTTTTCCTTTGACTGGATCTGCTGTAGAAGTAGCTACCGCAGCAACAGCAGTTGTAGCAGGAGCGGCCGCTGGTGGAGTGGCAACTTTTGATGCAACTGCAGTTTCTTGAGAAAATGATGGTAAAGAAAAAGTTAGCAATAAAGCTAGGCTAAATAAGTAAATTCTTGAAATCGAATTATGGTTACCCATTTTTTTCATATCGTAAATAATTTTCGACTATTTTTGGCATGATTTTTCTACTACATTGTATAAAATCATATCTTTTTTAAAAACAAGCACAAAAATACGACATCTATACTATTCACAAAACCATATATATATCTTAATTATTAATTTATAATAATTCTAAATAGTAATAATCCATCTATTTTATAAAAGCACTAATACATTTACATCTAAATCAAATCATTATGGAATTTAAATCTTATTTATCTATTTTAAAATTAACTTTTTATTCAATCTTTTTTTCGTCAACAGTGCATACTTTTGGTCAAGGTGTGGTTGTGAATCAAGACAAAAATTTTGAACAACTTTTAAACGAAAAACGAAAAGTAAACTCATCTATTTCGGTTTCTAGTTGTTATAAAATCCAAATTTTTAACGGCACAAGTGATGAATCCAAAAAAGTTTTAATAGAATTTAAAAAAGAATTTAAAAATCAAGATGCAACACTAGTTTTCAGCACACCTTATTACAAGGTTTGGGTTGGAAATTATAAAACACGAATTGAAGCTGAAAAAAATATTATTGCTTTAAGAAAAAAATATCCGAGTTTAATGCTCATTAAACCTAGTTCTTAATTTGGATGTATCCATAAAAAAACCACATCCTTACATGTGGTTTTTTAATTTATTAAAATTATTTATATTGTGTTAAGAAGCTATTTCCAAACGTTTTAATAGATTTTTATTTAATGCATCTTCTGTATACGATTTGTCAATATGTAATTTCTTTTCATCTGAACTTGGTAAATCATACATAGCATCGGTCAAAATTGCCTCACATAATGAGCGTAAACCTCGAGCACCAAGTTTATATTCTAAAGCTTTTGAAACTATAAAATCTAAAGCTTCATCAGAAATGGTAAATTGTACTTCGTCCATTAAAAACAATTTTTGATATTGTTTTATTAAAGCATTTTTTGGTTTTGTTAAAATAGCTCTTAAAGTATCTCTATCTAAAGGGTCCATGTGTGTTAAAACGGGCAAACGACCTATTATTTCAGGAATTAATCCAAAATCTTTTATGTCTTTTGGAATTATGTATTGTAACAAGTTTTCTTTATCAATATTATCTGCATTTTGAGATGTACTATAACCAATTGCTTGACGGTTAAGGCGTTTAGAAATTATTCGGTCAATACCATCAAAAGCTCCTCCGGCTATAAACAAAATGTTTTGGGTATTGACCTCAACAAACTTTTGGTCAGGATGTTTTCGTCCTCCTTTTGGTGGTACATTGACAACTGTACCTTCAAGAAGTTTCAGTAACGCTTGTTGAACACCTTCGCCAGACACATCTCGAGTGATTGATGGGTTGTCGCTTTTTCGTGCAATTTTATCAATTTCGTCAATAAAAACAATACCTCTTTCTGCTTTTGTAACATCATAATCTGACGCTTGTAATAATCTGGTAAGAATACTTTCTACATCTTCTCCAACATATCCCGCTTCGGTCAAAACTGTTGCATCTACTATTGCAAGTGGAACATCAAGCATTTTTGCTATTGTTTTGGCAACCAAAGTTTTTCCAGTTCCTGTTTGTCCAACCATTATGATATTTGATTTTTCTATCTCAACATCATCATTAGAATTTTGTTGCATCAATCTTTTATAATGATTGTAAACTGCAACAGACATAACTTTTTTTGTTTGATCTTGACCAATAACATATTCATCGAGAAATGCTCTAATTTCTTTGGGTTTTCGTAAAATTAAATCAGAAACAACTTTTTTTGAGTTTCCGTTTGTTTTTAATTCTTCTAAAACTATTCCGTGAGCTTGCTCTATACAGCGATCGCAAATATGTGCATTTATTCCCGCAATTAATAAATTGGTATCAGATTTTTTCCTTCCGCAGAAAGAACATTCAAGGGTTTCTTTTGCCATTTTTTAGTGATTAGTGAAAAGTAATTGGTAAATAGCTTTAACTATTTACTAACAACTAATTACTTAAATTTATCTTCTTAATACTTCGTCTATCATACCATATTCTTTAGCCTCGTCGGCAATCATCCAATAATCTCTTTCAGAATCTTTATGAACTTTATCAAAAGTTTGTCCTGAATGAGACGAAATTATTTTATATAATTCATCTTTCAATTTTAGCATTTCTCGTAAGTTGATTTCCATATCAGTTGCAACTCCTTGTGCGCCACCAGATGGTTGATGAATCATAACTCTAGAGTGTGGCAATGCCGAGCGTTTTCCTGGAGCTCCAGCACAAAGCAAAACTGCACCCATAGAGGCTGCCATCCCGGTGCAAATTGTAGCAACATCTGGTTTTATATACTGCATTGTATCATAAATTCCGAGTCCTGCATATACACTTCCGCCTGGAGAGTTAAGATAAATTTGTATATCTTTTGATGCATCTGCGCTTTCTAAAAACAATAATTGTGCTTGAACAATGTTTGCTATTTGATCATCAATTCCTGTTCCTAAAAAGATAATACGATCCATCATCAATCGTGAAAAAACATCAAGCTGAGATACATTTAATTGACGCTCTTCAATAATGTATGGAGTCATGTTTGTTGGAGTCATCGCTCCAATTATTTTGTCATAATACATTGCATTTACACCTTGGTGTTTTGTTGCGAATTTTTTAAACTCTTTTCCGTAGTTCATTTTTATATATTTTTAATTATACTAAATTTTAACAATTTTTATTCCATTTATAGAAGTATGACAATTTGTCTAAATAAATACTATTTTTAAGCAAACGAGCGTCAAAAATATAAATAATTGACGCTCAAATATACTATTTATTTTTATAATTTATTCGTTGTACATTGCTTTAACAAACTCTTCGTAGGTAACCTCTTTAGTTGTCGGATTTGCTTTTTCTACAAATAATTTAAGCATTTTTGCAGCAACAACTTGCTCTGACATTCGTTTTACTTCTTCTTGATTTGACAAAACTCTAGCTACAATCCCTTCAACCTCTTGATCTGTTGGATTCATATTTCCAAACTGTGCCATTTGTTGTCGAATAGAATTGGTAGTAAAATCTTTTAAATCTTGAAAATTGACTTTTATATCACTTTCTGCAAGGGCTTTACCTTCAATAAGCTGAAAACGCAATCCTTTTTCTGAGCGATTATACTCAACTTCAGCTTCTGATGGTGATAATTTTTTATCGCCAACTGTTTGTAACCATTTGATTAAAAACTCTTTTGGCAACTCAAAATTATGACTTTCAATTAAAAAATCCTGAACATCGACCATTAACTTTTGTTCGGCTTGTTTTTCAAATTGTTTTTCTGCGTCCTCTTTAATTTTAGCTTTCAATTCATCTAAAGTACTAATTTTACCTTCTCCAAAAACTTTATCAAATAATTCTTGGTTTAGAGTAGCAGGTTCATGAGCCACAACTTCGTCAATAGTAAAAGTAACATCTACATTCAAATCATGAACATCATCGTGCGAAACTGCAAGATAATCCATTAATTTGTGTGCATCATGAAACAAACCTTTTGTGTTTAAATTTATGACATCGCCAACTTTTTTTCCAATAAAAGAAGAAGCCACAGTTGCATCTGCAAATTCTTCTAAATCGATTGTGGTCCTGTTTTTTATTCCTGCCGTTTGGTTTTCAAAACTTCCAGAAACATCATTTCCCTCTGAAACAACATCTTTTGAAATTACGGCTCCATATTGCTTTTGAATTCGAGCTACTTGCCCATTCAGCATGGTTTCGTCAGCAATAATTTGATATTTTACTATAGAATTTTCTGCCTCTAAATTTATTTCAAATTGTGGTGCCAAACCTACTTCATATTCAAAAATCAACTCCTCATTTTCCCAAGAAAAATTTTCGTTTTGCTTTAAAAGAGGTGTTCCCAACAAGTTTAATCTCTCCGTCTGAATGTAACGTTGTAAAGCAAGATCTACAACTTTCATAACCTCTTCAATTTTTATTACTGCACCATATTGCTTTTCGACTAAGGCTTTTGGTACGGCTCCTTTTCGAAATCCTTTTACAGTTGCCAAAGGCATTTTTTCATTAATTCTTTTGGCTACTTGTCCTTTATAATCCATGTGAGGAACTGTAAGCACAATAACCTCGTTTACAGCATCAATTGCTACTCTTTTAATATCCATTTTATACTAATTTTGGGTTGCAAAAGTACTAATTTTTTACAATCCAAACAAGTTAAAATTTTGTATAAATATTTGTTGATAAATTGCTTTTTTATCGATGTATAGAAATAGATATTTTACTGAAGACAATATCTATTTAAAAAAAATCTAAAAAAAAATAATATCAATGATTTATAACATTAACTAAATATTTTTTTTAAGAACTTTAACAGTTAAAAAAAGATGCAAAAGGTAGCCATTATTTATCTTGAGCTATGAGTTTATATAGCAAAGATTGTGATAATGAGAGTACAATACTAAAAATTAATGCACCTATAAATCCGTCTACTTTAAAACCGCGAACAATATTTGAGCACAAAATTATGATTGCAGCATTTATTACTAACAAAAATAAACCTAACGTTATCAAAGTAATTGGAAAAGTTAATAACACCAAAATTGGTTTTACAAACAAGTTTAAAAGTCCTAATACTAAAGCTACAATAAATGAAGTTTTAAGGCTATCAACCTGAGCAATAGATGGAAAAAAGTGTGTAATAATCATTACTAAAACTGCAGTTATAATAATTCTGAGTAGTGTGTTCATTTGTTATTTTATTTTAGATTTATTCAAATTTAAGAAATTCTCGAGTAATTTCAAAAAATAATTTAGGATTTTCGACATGCAACCAATGTCCAACATTAGGTATTGTTTTTAATTCAAAATTTGGAAAGTGTGTTTTAATTAATGGTAAATCAGAATCTAAAATATAGTTAGAGTTTCCGCCTCGTATAAATAATGTAGGGTTTTCGAACAACATTTTTTCGGGTAAAGCTGTCCCAATAACTTCAATTTCTTTATTAAAAACGACTAAATTAAACCGAAAATCCAACTGATTTGGTTCTTTCCAATATAAATTTTTGAGTAAAAACTGTCTAGTTCCAAAATCTGGAATGTAGTGAACCAAAGTTTCTTCGACTGTTGCTCTCGTTGGCTTTGTATAGAAATCAACAGTATTTAATCCTGCTAAAATATCTTGATGATGCGGCGCATAATATTTCGGACCAATATCGGCAACGATTAATTTTTCAACCCTTGTTGGATATTTTGTTGCAAACAACATGCCTACTTTTCCGCCCATCGAATGTCCTATGATTGAAATTTTTGTCAAATTTTTTTCGATACAATATTCTAAAACATCTTGCGCCATAATTTCATAATCAAAAATTTCTGAATGAAAACTTTTGCCATGATTTCTTAAATCCAGAAGATGAACTTGAAAACCTTCTAGAGCATACTGATTTCCTAGAGTTTTCCAGTTATCTGACATTCCTAAAAATCCGTGTAGAATAACTAATTGTTTTCCTATTCCTTCAATTCGTGAGTAGAGCATTTTTGTTATAAATGTTTATTTAAATAGTAACTTTTACTTCAATTTTTGTAAATACATATTTACAACATTATCTAATCCTAAATATAGAGCTTCACAAATTAAAGCATGACCTATAGAAACCTCTAACAAATTGGGAATATTTTCTTTAAAAAATTTGATATTTTCTAAGCTCAAATCATGACCTGCATTAATTCCTAAACCCAGTTGATTTGCTAAAATAGCTCCTTGAATATATAGGTTTATACCGTTTTTGTTTCCTAAACTATATTGATGCGCAAATTCTTCGGTATACAACTCAATTCTATCAGTTCCTGTGGCTTTTGCACCTTCAATAATTTCTAAAACAGGGTCAACAAATATCGATGTTCTAATGCCGTTTCGTTTAAATTCTGTAATAACTTCGGTCAAATATGATTGGTTTTTTTTTGTATCCCATCCGGCAGACGATGTTATTGCTCCAATAGCATCGGGAACTAATGTAACTTGCGTTGGTTTGCACTCTAAAACTAAATCAATAAAATTATGGAGCGGATTTCCCTCAATATTAAATTCTGTGTAAACTACGCTCGTTAAATCGCGTGCATCTTGATACCTGATATGTCGTTCATCTGGTCGTGGATGAATTGTAATTCCTTGTGCTCCAAATTTTTGAATATCTTTAGCTAGTTGAATCAAATCAGGATTATTTCCGCCACGTGCGTTTCTGAGGGTTGCTATTTTATTTATGTTTACGCTTAATTTTGTCATTATATTATCAATATGATTTATTTTGTAAAATGTAGATTACAAAAATACAAAGTTAAAATAAGGTTTTATGTCCTAAAATTTGATTATTTTGCAACAAAATTGCGAGTTACTTTATGACTGAATTAATAAATTATATCACAAACGATTACAAAGCTATCGATAGTAACGAATCTATCGAAATGGTTCAAAATTTTTTTAATGAGGTTTCATTTTCTCATTTTCCTGTGGTAGAGAATGGCATTTATATTGGAAGCATTGCTTCTAATGATATTGAAACTTTTGATTTTTTAAAAAAAATTAGCGATTACAAATATTCATTCGATGGATTTTTTGCGAGAAAAAACATGATTTGGCTTGATGTTTTAGAAGTTTTTGCAAAAAATCACACTAATTTAGTTCCTATACTTAATGAAGAAAATTTATACATCGGATATTATCAACTAGAAGATATTGTGAAATTTTTTCACGAAACTCCTTTTTTGATGGAGCAAGGCGGTATTATCATTGTTAAAAAAAATATTTTAGATTATTCGATGAGTCAAATTACCCAAATAGTTGAAAGTAACAACGGAAAATTATTGGGACTTTTTATATCAGAATCTGATGTAAATTCGGTTCAAATAACTCTAAAAATCGCTTTGGGTGGTATGAACGAAATTATTCAAACCTTCAGAAGATTTGATTATGAAATAATATCAGAACACAACGAGGATAATTATTTAAATATTTTAAAAGAACGCTCAGAATATTTAGACAAATATTTAAATATTTAAGAAAGCAACTAAAACATAAAAACATGAAAGTTGCCATTTTTGGACAATATTATCAAAACGATACACGACCTATAATTCGTGATATTTTTGTGTTTTTTAATTCGAATAATGTTGAATTAGTGATTGAGGAAAATTTTCTTAAAATACTTTATAAAGAGGAAATCGTTAAAAAAGAATACAAAACCTTTTCTAGTTACAAAGATTTAGATAGTAGTTTTGATGTTTTAGTGAGCATCGGTGGAGACGGAACAATTTTAAGAGCTGCAACTTATGTTCGCGATACAGGAATTCCTATAATAGGAGTAAATGCAGGACGCTTAGGATTCTTGGCAAAAGTTCAAAAAGAAAATATAGAGACTTTTTTGCAACTTGTTTTAGAAAATAAATATTCAATTTCAAAACGAACACTTTTAAGTTTAGAATTAAACCCTAAAAACTCAGAAATTGAAGATTTAAATTTTGCAATGAACGAGATTACAGTGAGCCGAAAAGATACTACCTCGATGATAACAATCGAAACTTACCTAAACGGTGAATATTTAAACTCGTATTGGGCTGACGGATTAATAATTTCGACACCTACTGGCTCGACAGGATATTCTTTAAGTTGCGGAGGACCTGTTTTAACTCCAGATGTAAAAAGTTTAGTAATAACCCCAATTGCACCTCACAATTTAAATGCTAGACCACTAGTTATAACAGATACAACTACTGTGGAACTGCGAGTATCTGGCAGAGAAGAAAATTATTTAGTATCACTTGATTCTCGAATAACTTCTGTAAGTAACAATGCCATATTGACAATCAAAAAAACTCCCTTCAAAATTAATATGATCGAAATAGACGAAGAAACTTTTTTGAAAACCCTAAGAAAAAAACTACTTTGGGGTGAAGATAAAAGAAATTAATTTCGGCCAAATCATACTATAACAACCACTTTTTCGTTTTCTGAATACTTTAAATAAAATTTAAAGATTTCTATATTTTAACAAAAGTGATTATAATTTAGTAAAATACTAATTTCCTGTTTTATTAGTATGTATAATTGCTATATTTGCACGCTATTTTTCAATTAATGAAAAAAATTTTTTTATTTATTTATATTTTAAGTATTCTAAAATTAAACGCTCAAATTCACGAGGTTGGAGTATTTCTTGGCGGTAGTAATTTTATTGGCGATGTAGGAAATACTACTTATGTTTATCCAAATGAGTTTGCTTATGGTATATTATATAAGTGGAACAAAAGTCCTAGACATACTTGGCGATTTTCGTATACACAATCTAAAATAACAGGTAACGATGCAAATTCGTCTGAAATTGCTCGAAAAAAAAGAGGCTATAATTTTCAGAATAATATTAAAGAGTTTTCTGCAGGATTAGAGTTCAATTTTTTTGAGTTTAATTTGCATGATTTCGGACAGCGAGTAACTCCTTATATATATACCGGAATTTGTTACACAACTTATGAAGAATTATATGTGCTAAATGGAAAAACAAATATAGATAGCAATAAAGGGACATTTGCAATTCCGATGACCGTTGGGGTAAAAACAAATTTTAAACCTCATTTCATAATAGGTCTAGAAGTAGGTTTTAGATATACTGGAACAAATAATATAGACGGTAGCAATCCGAAAAATAAAGATTTAGAATTTTTAAAATTTGGAAGCTCAAATAGCAAAGATGTTTATGTTTTTTCTGGATTTACATTAACCTATACCTTTGGAAATAAACCATGCTACTGCGGTGGTAAATAAATAGTATGACACTTAAAGATTCTATACATATCGAGAATTTACCCAAACATGTTGCCATAATTATGGATGGCAACGGAAGATGGGCAAAACAAAAAGGCATGTTACGAGCTTTAGGTCATGAAAACGGTACTAAATCAGTTCGCAGAACAGTAGAATGTTGTGCCAAAATAGGAATTGAAAACCTAACTTTATATGCATTCTCTACCGAAAACTGGAACCGTCCTAAACTAGAAGTAGATACCTTAATGCGACTTTTGGTTCACTCATTAAAAAATGAATTAAAAACTCTTCAAGACAACAATATCAGATTAAATACTATCGGAAATACCACTTTATTGCCAAAAAGTATTCAAAAAGAATTGAATGAAGTTATCGAAAAAACCAAGTCTAATTCCAGAATGATATTAACCCTAGCACTAAGCTATGGCTCACGTGAGGAACTATTAAGTGTTGTTAAAAACATCTGTTATAAAGTTAAAAATAATATAATTTCAATAGACGCTCTTGATGAATCAATTATAAATCAGCATCTTTACACGCACAATCTACCAGATGTAGATTTGCTTATTAGAACTAGTGGCGAACACAGAATTAGTAATTTTTTGCTATGGCAGATAGCCTATGCAGAATTATTTTTTACAGATGTTTTATGGCCAGATTTTACAGAAGAGCATTTATATGAAGCCATTATTAGCTATCAAAAAAGAGAACGAAGATTTGGAAAAACAAGCGAACAAATTAAACTACCATAGAGTGCAAAATCAGTATTATAAACTATTCTTATTGCTATTAATTTTAGGAAATATTTTTCATATAAATGCCCAAGATAGACTTCCATTTGACCAAGGTAAAAAATATATTTTATCTGATGTAAATGTACTTGGGAAAATTAGTTACAACCAGCAAACAGTAGTAACTTTTGCAGGACTCGAAAAAGGACAAAGTATTACAGTTCCAGGTGAAGAAATTAGTAATGCTATTAAAAAATTAGGAAAACTAGGATTATTTAGTGAAATTGATTTTTATGTCAACAAAATAAAAGGTGACAGCATTTCTTTGGATTTAAATATTGTAGAACTTCCTAAGCTCAATGAAGTAAAATTTACAGGAGTTAAAAAAGCCAAAGTCGAAGAATTAATTAAAGAAAATGCTTTGACAAAAGGCAAAATAGTAAACGAAAATTTACTAACCACTACCAAAAATTATCTCGAAAACAAATATAAAAAAGACGGATATTTTAATACAAAAGTAACCATCAGAACCATTGCCGACACTACTTCTGGAAACAATGTAAACATGTTAGTTGGAATCGATAAAGGCGATAAGATAAAAATAGAAAAAATTGCTTTTGAAGGAAACACAAAATTTTCGGACGCTCGACTGCGAAAAGCAATGAAAAATACAAAACAAATAAATAGAATAAGACTTTTAAAAGCTTCAAAATTTGTAAAAAGTAAATATAATGACGATTTAAATAAAGTGGTTGATGCCTATAAAGAAAAAGGATATCGCGATGCCAGAATAATTTCTGACTCTGTATGGTTAGATAAAAAAAGAGACAAACTTGCCATAAATATTAAAGTTGAAGAAGGACAAAAGTATTACTTTGGTGATATCAAATTTATTGGAAACTCCGTTTACTCAGATAAATTGCTTAACGAAATATTAGGAATCAATAAAGGGGATGTATATAATGGTGTTTTGTTAGAAAAGAGAATTGCTGATAAAACCAAACCAGATGGTGAAGATATTACAAATTTATATCAAAATAATGGTTACCTATTTTCTAATATAAATCCGGTAGAAGTTAAAACTGCAAACGATACAATCGATTTTGAAATTCGAGTTACAGAAGGACCAATTGCTTATTTTAATAAAATTTCTGTGGTAGGAAATGATAAAACAAATGACAAGGTTATCTACAGAGAATTACGAACAAAACCAGGAGAAAAATATAGTAAAGAAGATTTAGTTCGAACGATTAGAGAAATCGGTCAATTAGGATTTTTTGATCCTGAAGCTATTGAGCCAAAATTTAAAAATGTAGATCCTACGGCTGGAACGGTTGATATAGAATATCATTTAGTAGAAAAAGGATCGAGCCAAGTTGAACTTCAAGGAGGTTATGGTGGTGGCGGATTTATAGGGACTTTAGGATTATCTTTCAATAATTTTTCAATAAAAAATATTTTCAATAAAGCGGCTTACAAACCACTCCCAATGGGTGATGGTCAAAAAGTTTCTTTAAGAGCTCAAGCTAGTTCTTATTTTCAAACTTACAGTCTATCCTTTTCAGAGCCTTGGTTTGGAGGAAAAAAACCAATAAGTTTTTCTACCTCATTATCCCATAGTAAACAGTTTCTTTATACAGGTAGCTCGAGCAGTGTAGATAAAAGTAGAAGTTTTAACATAACCTCTTTATCAGTAGGAATTGCAAAACGATTGACTGTACCTGATGACTATTTTGTATTATCAAACTCGGTGAGCTTTCAATATTATGACTTACACAATTACAATTCAGGACTTTTTACATTTGGTAACGGAGCCTCGCGTAATTTAGCTTTTACAACCGGTTTATCTAGAAATAATAAAGGAGTTAATCCTGTTTTCCCTACACGAGGATCAGAATTTAGTGTATCAGCCAAATTTACACTTCCCTATTCATTATTTAATGGGAAAGATTACGCAAATTTAAAAAATGAAGAACCTTATAAATTGAAATATAGCGCAACTTCGGGTTTACAAACAACGGCCAACACTAACGGTGAAATTGTTCAAGAAGGAGATTATATAAATGAAACAGCTACAAATTCTGGAGTATATCAAAAAGTATACAGCTATACTGATGCAAAAACAGATCAGGGTAAAGTAGATCAAGAAAAATTTAAATGGTTAGAATATTATAAAATTAAATTTAAAGCCGATTGGTATACAAAAATTTATGGAAATTTAATATTAAGAAGTTTAGGTGAGTTTGGATATCTTGGTGCTTATAATCCAGCTAGGGGTGTAAGTGTAAATGATAAAAATCGTGGAGTTGTTCCATTTGAACGATTTTTTGTTGGTGGGGATGGTTTAGCAAACTACTCGTTAGATGGTCGTGAAGTTGTGCAACTTCGAGGTTACCCAAATCAGTCACTTTCATCTCAAAGTGGTGATGCAATTTATAATAAGTTTTCTTTAGAACTAAGATATCCAATAACTTTAAAAGCTGCAGCATCTATTTATGCATTAACTTTTTTAGAAGCGGGAGCATCTTATGATAATTTTAGAGTATATAATCCGTTTTTATTACAGCGTTCGGCCGGATTTGGGATTCGTATTTTTATGCCAGCATTTGGTTTATTAGGAATCGATTTTGCTCACGGGTTTGATGCCATTCCAGGACAAATAGAAAAAAGTGGTTGGCAAACACATTTTATTATTGGTCAACAATTTTAGTATATTTGCTTAACATTTCTAAATCAAGTACATTATGAAGAAATACATTATATTATTGCTAATTTCGTTCCTATTGACATTTACTTCAAATGCTCAATCTAGAGGAGTTAAAATCGGGTATATTGATATGGAATATATTCTTGAAAAAGTTCCGGATTATGCGGAAGCAAAAATTCAACTTGAAGCAAAAGCACAAAAATGGAAACAAGAAATAGAAGTTAAAAAAACCGAAATCAATAAATTAAAAGAAGGATTAAAGACCGAAAAAGTGCTGTTAACAAAAGAGTTGATTGCAGAACGAGAAGAGGAGATTACGTTTCTAGAAACTGAATTGTTAGATTACCAACAAAAAAGATTTGGCCCAAATGGAGATTTAATTATTCAAAAAGCAGTTTTGGTAAAACCTATTCAAGATCAAGTTTTTAATGCAGTTCAAGATTTAGCCGAAGCAAAAAAATATGATTATATATTTGATAAATCATCAGATTTAACAATGCTTTTTGCGGCAAAAAGATTTGATGTATCTGACCAAGTTGTACGTGTTTTAGAACGAGGAGAAAAAAGACAACAATTAAGTAAAAAACAACTTAAAGACGAGGCTGAAAAAGAACGAAAGCAAGATATGGTAGATGATAATCCAGCTCTTGCCGACCGTAAAAAAGTATTAGACGACAAAAAAGCTGAACGCCAGCGACTATTGGATGAAAGAAAACTTGCTGCCGAAGAAAAGAAAAAATCACAAGATGATGCACGAAAGGAGTTACTAGCTTCAAAAGGGAATAAAAAAACTGGCACAGTTTCTGATAAGACTATTTCAAGCCCCGATACAGCTACAACAGATGATAAAACTATTGAAGCTAATTTGTTGAAAGAGCAAAAGCTTGCCGATGCAGAAGCCGTTAAAAAGAAAATAGTAGAAGACAGACAAAAAACTCTTGACGACAGAAAAAAGGCTTTGGAAGATAAAAAAGCAAAAATTTTAGCCGATAGAGAATTAGCAAAAAAGACAAAAGAAGATAATAAAAATAAACCAAAATAATTTTAAACAATAATTAATACTAAGAATGATGAAAAGATTAAGAAATTTACTAATAGCTACTGTTGCTTTACTTGGTTATCAAACAATTAATGCTCAGGCAAAAATTGCTCATGTTGATGTAAACGAATTAACCGCAAAAATGCCCGCAGTACTTGATGCTCAAACCCAATTAAAAAAGTTAAGTGAAACTTATAGTGCAGAGTACAAAACTATGGTAGATGAATATCAAACTAAAATAAAAAAGTATGATACAGAAGCTGCGACAACTACCGATGCAGTAAATCAGTCGCGTCAAGTTGAGGTTCAAGATATGGGGAAAAGAATCGGGGAATATCAAGATACTGCACAAAAGGATTTGCAGAAAAAAGAAAGTGATTTGATGAAACCATTAATGGATAAAATTAGAGTATCTATTTCTAAAGTAGGAAAAGCAAAAGGATATCAGTATGTTCTTAATGCCTCTGATTTACTACTTTCTGATGGTCCAGATTTAACTGCAGATGTAAAAAAAGATTTAGGTTTTTAAATAAAAACCATCATTATATAAAAGAGTTGCAAGATTATTGTCTTGCAACTCTTTTTTTTGGGTTTAATAGCCAAATATGGTTGGTAAAACAGCTGTGAGTTACACTAAAATATGATGCTAACAAAAGTTTGTTGAAATCTGTTTTTATAAACTTTTTTTAATTTGTGAAAAACTTAAAAAAAAGTTCTGTCCAACTTGTAAAAAACTTTAAACCATAAAGTTGAAAAACTAGCAAAAAAATCAAAAGTTTAATGGTGTTTGAATAATAACTATCAAACAGCATTTTTTTTAAAAATAATTTCCTTTAACATTTCGCCTAACAGCGAGGTTGCGATATTGCGGGTTTATGGATATTTTTGATGGTAATTTTATTAAAACAATGATTTATATATTTGAAAAGGCTAGGTTTAAAATTGTTCGCAAAATCTCAAAGCTCGTAAGACATTGGGTAAAATTCGACTCGAGTAGACTTCGGCAACACTCAAGTAGGCTTAGGAAACACTCGTGTAGAGTTTGGCAACACTCGAGTAGACTTCGGCAACACTCAAGTAGGCTTCGGCAACACTCAAGTAGAGTTTGGTAACACTCGAGTAAGTCTAGGCATTGGTATAGTAGCGTTGAGAAACTGTTGGCTAACATTTTTTTTGAGAAAAAAATGGTCACAAAAAATATTAATATATATAAAGAAACATTGTAGTTTGATAAAAACTAATTATAGAATTTAAGGCGTTGAATATAATGTGTTTTCTTATTTAGTTCGAAGGTTATCCTAGTTTTCAATTAAAAAAAATAGCGCACTGATTTAAAGGAATTTAGCAGATTTACACAGATAAAAACTGTAAAATCTGTGTCAAAGAATAAGGCAACATGTATGTAAAATATTTTTATCGGGCATTAATGATTTTGATTATATAAATGCTGTTATTAACCTTTGGTGTTTGTTTTTAAATTTGATACTTTATAAGTTTTTCCGTCACCAGTTGATTCGACTGCTTTAACTAAATCAGCTGTCTGCAACTTATCTAAATCAAAATTTACTGTAGCTAATTTTTTTTCAAAATCGACTTTCGCATTTTGCACACCTCTCATTTCAGAAAGTTTTTTTTCTAAAGTTTTTGCGCATCCGTCAGGACAAACCATGCCATCTATAATAAATGAGGCTGTTTGTGGTTTTACAGCTACTGAAACTTCTTTCTTACTACTTTCAAATTGTTTTATACCAATTGTTTGGGTTGTCTTATCTTTACATCCTATTGTAAATAATGTAGAAATTATTAAGGCAGAAACTAATTTATAGACATTCATAATTTATAAAGTTTAAGAATTAAACAGAGTAACAAATTTAGCAACATTAGAAAGTGAAAATTGATAAAATTATCACAAATTAGTATTAAAAAAAATGAATTCAAAACAGTTAAAATGGATTTTATTATCGATCCTTGCATTAATTTGGGGAAGTTCGTTTATATTGATGAAAAAAGGATTGTTAGGTTTAAATCCCTATCAAATAGGTGCTTTTAGAATATTATTTACTTCAATTTTTGTGATAATTATTGGATATAAATCAATTCGATCGATTAAACAATTTCAATGGAAATATATTGCATTAACCTCTTTTTTTGGAACTTTTATTCCTGCGTTTTTATTTCCACTTGCCGAGACCAAGGTTAGCAGTTCTATTTGTTCTATTTTAAACTCATTAACACCTTTAAACACGCTTTTAATTGGCGCTGTAATCTTTGGGTTGGGTTTTAAAAAAAGTCAATTTTTGGGTGTAATAATTGGTTTATTTGGAACAATAATACTTATTTTTACAGGAAACGAAGTATCAAATAGTGCTAATTATTACTATTCGATTTTTGTGGTAATAGCCTCAATATGCTACGGAATTAATGTGAATTTAATAAAAAAATATTTGTTTGATGTAAAACCTCTAGCAATCACAACCGGAAATTTTTTAATATTATTGATTCCAGCAGTAATTGTTTTATTGTTTACCGATTTTAAAGATAGAATCTATTTACCACAAACTCATATTGCATTATTTTATATTATAATTCTTGGAGTAATAGGCACTGGGATTGCTAATATAATTTTCTTTAAATTAATACAAATATCATCGCCTGTTTTTGCTACATCAGTCACATATTTAATCCCAATTATAGCATTTTTCTGGGGGTTACTAGATCATGAAAGTCTAACAATGATGCAAATTTTTGGCGCGTTTGTAATTTTAATAGGCGTTTATCTAGCCAATAAAAAGTAACAAACAAATTTTATTTTAAAGTTAAATTAAATCGAGGTTTAAAATCTTTGTACCTTTGTTATAATAAATTTTTATGATGATAGAAGACAAAAACCCAAATCGAACTTCGCTTTCTGAGTTAGGAGAGTTTGGCTTGATTGAGCATTTAACAAAAGATTTTACTGTAAAAAATGATTCGACTTTTAAAAGCATCGGTGATGACGGTGCCGTTTTAAATTTTAAAACCAAAAAAGTAATAATTTCAACAGATTTATTGATAGAAGGAGTACATTTTGACCTTTCATATATGCCTTTGAGACATTTAGGCTACAAAGCGGTAGTTGTAAATATTTCTGATATATGCGCCATGAATGCAAAGGCAACACAAATTACAGTTTCGGTTGCGGTTTCAAATCGGTTTCCGTTAGAAGCCTTAGAAGAGTTGTTTGATGGAATAAATTTAGCATCAAAATTTTATAATGTAGATGTTATTGGTGGCGATACTACAACATCGCAAAAAGGATTAATCATTTCGATAACTGCAATTGGAGAAGCAGATGAGGAAGAAATTGTATATAGAAATGGTGCTAAAGAAACAGATTTATTGGTGGTTTCTGGCGATCTAGGTTCGGCATATATGGGGCTTCAAATTTTGGAACGCGAGAAACAAGTGTTTCAAGCAAACCCAAATAATCAGCCAGATTTAGATGCTTACACTTACTTAATTGAAAGACAACTAAAACCAGAAGCACGACATGATATTAAAAATATGTTGGCAATTTTAGAAATAAAACCAACTTCGATGATTGATATTTCTGATGGATTATCGTCTGAAATTATTCACATTTGCAAACAAAGCAAGGTAGGTTGTAATCTATATGAAGAAAAAATTCCGGTTGACCCTCAGTTTATAAACGTTTGCGAGGAATTTAATATCGATAGTACAACAATTGCCATAAATGGAGGTGAAGATTATGAGCTTTTGTTTACAATTGCAATGGACGATTTTAATAAAATAAAAGGGAACCCAAATTTTACAATCATTGGCCACATGACTCAAGAATCTGAAGGAATTCATTTAATAACAAGATCAAACACAAAAATTCCACTCAAAGCTCGAGGCTGGAATGCACTCGAAATTTAAAATTTTAAGAAGATTGTATGACTTTAAAAAGAAAAATTTCAGTCAATATTGCAATAGCTTTCTCAATTATATTTGGGCTGGCATCTATTTTTATTTATTTGAGATTTTCAACTTTTAGAAGAGAAGAGTTTAATGAGCGACTTGAAGAAAAAGCACTTAATACAACAAAACTGATTTTAGATGTTAAAAAAATTGATAAAAAATTAATAAAATTAATAGACGAAAACTCTATTAACACCTATTACAACGAAAAAACATTAATATTTAATGACGACTTTAAGCTTATATATAGCAGTGTTGGTGATGCTCAAATAAAATGGACATTAGACGATTTAAAAAAACTGAGTGTTGTAAAATCCTTTTTTAGAATTGATGAGGAAAGAGATTTAGTTGGCATCCATTTTTCGTTTGAGCAGGGAAATTATTATGTTCTTATTACTGCCGAAGATCGGTATGGTAAGTCAAAACTTGAATATTTATTAGTTTCACTACTTATTACATTTATTGTAAGCTTACTATTTGTATGGTTTTTTACCTATGTTTTTATAAAAAAACAACTCAATCCGTTAGATGTTTTTCAGAAAAAAATTACATCTATTTCTGCTCATGAACTTAACGAACATTTGGATGAAAATAATAGCAACGACGAGATAAATTTACTTACAAAAGCTTTTAATCAAATGTTAACCCGTTTAGAAAAATCTTTTGCGACTCAAAAAGAGTTCACTTCAAATGCTTCACACGAGTTATTTACCCCTCTAACGAGAATTTCTATGCAGTTAGAAAACAGTATTAATACTGAAAAACATTCTGAAGCAACATTAAATTATCTCAAGAGCATCAATAATGATGTACATCAAATGGCAGATTTGATAAACTCGTTACTGCTATTAGCAAAAGTAAATAAAGACGCAACGGGCAAAAAATTTAAAAAAGTACGGATAGATGAAATTATTTTTGATGCAAACGAACAAGTAAAAAAATTATATCCTAATTTTCAATTAAATTTTGAAATTATTATAGATGACCAAGTAGAACATTCGATGGAAGTACTTGGAAGTAGATCATTATTAAAAATCGCTTTTATTAATCTTCTTAAAAATGCGAGTCTATATTCGACTGATGCAAAGGCAAATGTGATTATAAATCAAAGTAAATCTTCTGTGATTACCATTTCTATTTCGAATAGTGGAAAAATAATTTCATCTGATGAGCAAACAAAAATCTTTGAACCTTTTATGAGAGGCGAAAATTCTATAAAAGTTCAAGGTTCTGGGTTAGGACTGAGTATTGTGAAACGAATTTTAGATTATCACAATGCCACAATTTCGTACCATTCAAAAATTGAAAACACAAATATTTTTGAAGTAAACTTGTCGAATTAAGTTTTTTTTAAGTGGCTTCCAGATGGGATTTTGATTATCGATTTGCACCTTTGCAACGATTAAATCCCAGAAAAAAAATGAAAAATCTAATAGCATTAATAAGCCTAATAAGTTTAGCAACTTTTACAAGTTGCAATCAAAAAAAGGAAGAAAAAGCTGAAATGTCTCAATATACAGTGACAAGTCCTGTTATAAAAGATACTGTATTTACTAAAGAATATATCGCTCAAATACAATCTATCCAGAATGTAGAAATAAGAGCCCAGGAAAAAGGATATCTAGAAACGTTGCATGTTGATGAAGGTCAGTCGGTAAAATCTGGACAATTACTTTTTAGTATTATGCCAAAATTATATGAAGCAGACTATTTAAAAGCAAAGGCAGATGCACACATGACAGAAATTGAATATCAAAACGTTAAAACATTGTCTGATAAAAATATAGTTTCAAAATCAGAATTAGCAATGGCAAAAGCTAAAGTTGACGAAGCCAATGCCGAGTTGTCAATGGCTGAGACGCATCTTTCGTTCACAAAAATTAAAGCCCCATTTGATGGAACAATTGATAGAATACAATTTAAAAAGGGAAGTTTGATAGACGATGGAACTGTATTGACTAAAATTTCAAACAACAAAGAGATTTATGCATATTTCAACATGTCGGAAGTTGAATATTTAGATTATAAATCACGCGCAAGCAAAGATATTAATAACCAAGCAGGATTATTATTGTCAAATGGGACGAAGCATAATCATCAAGGATATATCGAAACTATAGAAAGCGAATTTGATAATAATACTGGTAATATTGCTTTTAGAGCAAAGTTCCCAAATCCCGAATTACTTTTAAAAAATGGTGAAACTGGAAAAGTTCAATTGGTAGTTCCAATAAAAAATGCATTGTTAATTCCACAAAAATCTACTTTTGAAATTCAAGATAAAGTTTATGTATATGTAATTGATAAAGATAATGTGGTAAAATCTAGAAATATTGTGGTAAAACAACGCTTACCAAATGTTTATATAATTCAGTCTGGATTGGTTTCTACTGATAAAATATTAGTTGATGGAATTCAAGCCGTTAAAGAAGACGAAAAAATAATTCCTAAATTCATCACGGCAGATAAAGTTCTTAATTCCCTAGAATTAATCAAACAATAGAGAATTTAATCATTCAAACAAATAAGTATGTTTAATAAATTTATACAAAGACCCGTACTGTCTATTGTTATATCGCTCATAATAGTGTTTTTAGGCGGATTAGCCTTATTACAATTACCTATTACACAATTTCCTTCTATTTCGCCACCAAAAGTTAATGTAACTGCAGATTATCCTGGTGCTAACAATGAATTGATGATTAAATCAGTTGTTATTCCATTAGAAAGAGCCATAAATGGGATTCCAGGAATGAAGTACATTGCTTCAAATGCTGGAAATGATGGAGAAGCTCAGATTCAAGTAGTATTTGAGTTAGGAACCGATCCAAATATTGCTGCGGTAAATGTTCAAAATCGTGTTGCTGCGGTTGTAAATAAATTGCCCCCAATTGTAGTTCGCGAGGGAGTAAAAATTACTAGAGAAGAGTCAAACATGTTGCTTTACATAAATTTATTTAGCAAAGACCCTACTTTGGATGTAAATTTTCTTTACAACTATGCTGACATCAATATGCTTTCTGAGTTAAAACGTGTTGATGGTGTAGGGTTTGCAGATATTTTAGGAAATAGAGAATATTCTATGAGAATTTGGTTAAAACCAGATAGAATGTTTGCATATAAAGTTTCATCAGATGAGGTGATGGACGCACTAAACAATCAAAGTTTTGAGGCCTCACCAGGCAGACTTGGAGAAAGTTCAGGGAAAAAATCCCAAGCATTTGAATATGTTTTAAAATATCCCGGACGATATACCACCAAAGAACAATATGACAATATTGTTATTCGATCAAATCCTAACGGTGAATTATTGCGGTTAAAAGATGTTGCACAAGTTGAATTTGGTAATGCCTATTATGATTTATATTCAAAATTAAACGGTAAACCTTCAGCTGCGATAGTTATCAAACAATCCTACGGAAGTAATGCGAGTAAAGTTATTGAAAATGTAAAAAAGAAATTAGATGAAATTAAAGGTCAATTTCCTGAAGGGATGGATTATGAAATTGGGTATGACGTATCTAAATTTTTAGATGCTTCTATAGAAAAAGTAATTCATACTCTTATTGAAGCATTTATACTAGTTTCATTAGTTGTATTTATATTTTTGGGCGATTGGCGTTCAACGTTAATTCCTGCTATTGCAGTTCCAGTTTCTTTAATTGGCACCTTCTTCTTTATGCAAATTTTCGGAATTTCAATAAATTTAATTACACTTTTTGCCTTAGTTTTAGCCATCGGAATTGTTGTAGATGATGCCATAGTCGTCGTCGAGGCAGTACATGCCAAAATGGAGGAATTCCATGTGAGTCCGCTTGAGGCAACAAAACTTGCTATGAAAGATATTGGAGGTGCAATCATCGCCATTACACTTGTTATGGCTGCGGTATTTATTCCCGTTTCATTTATGTCAGGACCGGTGGGGATTTTTTACAGACAGTTTTCTGTAACTATGGCAACAGCTATTATTTTGTCTGGAATTGTTGCATTAACATTTACACCAGCTCTGTGTGCAATGATTTTGAAAAATACTCATGGAGTTGAGAAAAAGAATAATTTATTAAATAAATTTTTAGCAGGATTCAATAATTGGTTTAATCGATTACAAGGAAGATATCAAAAAATTGTAACTTTAATTGTGAATAGACGAATGGTTACTTTAATAGTAATTTTACTTTTTTGTCTAGGAACTTGGGGTCTAAGTTCAACCGTTCCTTCAGGATTTATACCAAATGAAGATCAAGGTATCTTTTATGCGATTATTCAAACACCTCCCGGTTCAACTTTGGAAAGAACTGATGAAGTTGCGGATCAGTTACAAAAAATTGCATCTAAAATGGAAGAAGTAAAATCTGTTTCATCAACATCTGGTTATGAAATCCTATCTGAAGGAACAGGTTCAAACTCTGGAAGTTGTTTAATTAATCTTAAAAATTGGGATGAAAGAAAACATACAACTCAAGAGGTTATAAAAGAACTTGAAGAAAAAACCAAGAGCATTAAAGGTGCAACTATTGAATTTTTTCCACCACCGGCTGTTCCAGGATATGGTGCAGCAGGAGGATTTGAATTAAGACTTGTCGATAAAGGAGGAAGTGGTGATTTCAAAAAAATGGAAACAATTAGCAATAAATTTGTAAAAGAACTTAATAAAAGACCCGAACTATCATCAGTATTTACGTTTTATAGTGCAAGTTTTCCACAATATTTACTAAAAGTGGACAATGATAAAGCAGAACAAAAAGGTATAAATATTGGTGATGCAATGGATAATTTATCAAGATTTATAGGTAGTGATTATCAAACCAATTTTATTAAGTATGATAGACAATATAAAGTTATGGTTCAAGCTTTACCTCAATATCGTGCTTTGCCAGATGATATCTTAAAATATTATACAAAAAATGATAAAGGAGAAATGGTGCCTTATGGTGCCTTTATGCGGGTAGATAAAGTGTTTGGTCTTTCGGAAATAAATAGACATAATTTATATAATGCCTCTCAGATAAGTGGTGGTCCTGCAGCTGGTTACAGTAGTGGTACTGCATTAAAAACTGTTGAAGAAGTTGCTTTAAAATCATTACCTAAAGGTTTTGGAATCGAATGGGCTGGAATTTCGATAGACGAATCTAGACAAGGCAATCAGGCTATTTATATATTTTTAATTTCATTAATCTTTGTTTATTTGGTATTATCAGCACAATATGAAAGTTTTATGTTGCCACTACCTATCATTTTCTCGTTGCCGGTAGGTATTTTTGGTGCTTTCTTTTTCTTAAAAATTCTAGGTCTCGAAAATAATATCTATGCCCAAATTGCAATGGTAATGCTCATCGGGATTTTAGGAAAAAATGCAGTGCTAATAGTAGAATTTGCAGTTCAAAGACATGCGGCGGGTAAATCTCCCAAAAAAGCCGCTATCGAAGGAGCGCTAGCAAGACTACGACCTATTTTGATGACTTCATTTGCGTTTATTGCAGGTTTAATCCCATTAGTAATTGCTTCTGGACCTGGGGCAATCGGAAACAGAACCATTGGAGCAGCAGCAGCTGGAGGAATGCTATTCGGAACTATATTTGGGGTAATAATTATTCCTGGATTATATTTTATGTTTGCAAAAATATCTGAAAAACATATTTTAATTGATGATGAAGAAGAAAAAACACTTACTAATGAAATTGATGAATAATAATATGACTTTATTTAGAAAATTTTTTGCTATAACAATTGTACTACTGTTAGTTTTTTGTACAAGTTGTAAATCATTAACTCCTGTTCAAGATGTTAATAAACAACAACTGCCAGCGGTTTATGTTGAGAGTACCGATACTGTAAATACAGCTTCCATAAAATGGAAAAATTTTTTTAGCGATAAAAATTTAGTTAGTTTAATTGATGTTGCTCTTAAAAATAATATCGATTTACAAATGACTCTTCAAGACATTGAAATTGCTAGAAACAATGTAAAATTAAGAACAGGAATGTTACTCCCAACGGTATCTGGAGGAGTATCGGCAGGAAATGAGAAAGTAGGTTTATACACAAGTCAAGGTGCTGGTGACGCATCGGCAGATATAACTCCTGGAAATGGAGTCCCAGAATCGTTAAATGATTTTAGATTAGGTTTACATGCAAGTTGGGAAGTTGATATTTGGAAAAAACTACGGAATTCCAAAAAAGCTGCTGCAACAAGATATTTGGCCACAATACAAGGTAGAAATTTTGTAGTAACAAACCTGATTGCTGAAATTGCAAATTCTTATTACGAATTACTTTCATTAGACAATCAATTGGATGTAATTAAAGAAACCATTTTGTTGCAAAAAAATGCGCTCGAAATTGTTAAAGTGCAAAAAGAAGCAGCGCGAGTGTCTGAATTGGCTGTAAAAAAATATGAAGCCGAAGTTTTAAATTCTCAATCGTTAGAATTTGATATTAAACAACAAATTAGAGAAAACGAAAATAAAATCAATTTTCTTTTAGGACGTTATCCACAAGTAGTTGTACGTGATAAAACAATATTTAGTAATGAAATTCCGCAACAAATAAAATCGGGTATTCCATCACAATTATTATCAAATCGTCCAGATATTAAACAAGCTGAGTTAGAATTGTTTGCAACAAAATGTGATGTAAAAGCTGCACAAGCCGAATTTTATCCATCCTTTAATATTTCGGGTGGTCTTGGTTTTCAATCTTTTAAACCATCACTTCTTTTTACCGCACCAGAGTCGGTAGCTTATTCTATTTTAGGAGAACTTACTGCTCCTTTAATTAATAGAAGTGCTATAAAAGCAGAATTTAATAAAGCAAAAGCAATACAAATTCAAGCGATGTTTAATTACCAAAAAATAATTTTGAGTAGCTATGTAGAAGTTTCAAATCAGTTATCAAACATAAAAAATTTGGAACAATTTTATGATTTAAAAAATAAAGAAGTTCAAGCTTTAAACAATTCGATATCTATTTCAAATGATTTATTCAGATCGAATAAGGTTGATTATTTTGAAGTTTTAATGACTCAACGTGATGCGCTTTCTTCAAAACTAGAATTATTAGAAGCTAAAAAAAGACAGTTTAATGCAGTAATTAATGTTTACAGATCGCTGGGCGGTGGTTGGAATTAATATATTTATATAAAATAAATTTAATTCCACTTTATTGTTTCTATAAGGTGTTGCATATCATTTCTTAGATAATTTGCGGCGGGCATAATAGAGTCAAAGTTAGGTTTTGCATAAAAGTAAACAGAACCCGTTAAAAAATGTTTAACACTATCAGTAACATAAAACTGAGCGTTTGTTGCCGCATTACCAGATACTTTATAAAACATTCCATATACTTTTTTCTTAGGGTTTAAGAATGGTTGTTCTAAAATATCATCTGCTTTTATTACATGCTCGTAAGTTAGTTTTTGAGCATCTCGAAGTAAATTTTCTATATTTCCGTTTACTGGTTTGTATGTTAAATATAGTGTGGCTTTCATTTTTGGATAAGAAATGGTAAAACTACATTCCTTTTCCTCTTTTATTACAGCGTTAGAATTCATTTCAAAAGTAAATGGGCAATGATTGCTAAAATTAGCATACTCAGAAACTGGATATTCTAATCTTAATTGACTTGCCGGCTTTGGTAGAACGTCATCTTTGCAACTCACTAACATAAGCGAAGAAAAGAAAATACATAATCCTGTAAAATATAATTTATTATTTAACATCAACAGTAACTTTAATTTGTTTGACTCTTTTTTTATCTACTGTAACTATTGTAAAAAGACAATTTTCGAACTGAATTTTTTGTCCTTTTTTTGGAAAATTTCCAAGAATCTCAAGAATAAAACCTGCTAAAGTTTCTGCCTCTCCTTTTTGGATTTCAAATGCGTTCTCGTCGACATTTATAATTCGATAAAAATCTTTTAAATTTATTTTACCTTCAAATAAATAATTGTGCTCGTCAATTTTTGAGTAATTAATATTGTCATCATCAAATTCATCACTAATATCTCCAACAATTTCCTCAATTACATCTTCTAATGATACTAAACCAGAAGTGCCACCATACTCATCAACAACAATTGCTAGATGACTTTTCATCCTTTGAAAATCTTTTAATAAATTGTCTAATTTTTTATTTTCGGGAACAAAAAATGGCTCGCGCAACAGTTTTTTCCAATCAAATTCTTTTTCATTTACATAGGGAATTAAATCTTTTATAAACAGAACTCCTTTAATATTATCAATAGAATCCTCATAAACAGGAATTCGAGAATAGCCTTTTTCTACAATTTTTGGATATATATTTGCAAATGTTTCTTCTATTTCTAGAGCAAAAATATCAATTCTTGGACTCATAACTTGCTTGGTATCGGTGTTTCCAAAAGATACAATTCCTTCTAAAATTTTTTGTTCTTCGCTTGATGTATCTTCGGTCGAAGTCAACTCTAAAGCCTGGGAAAGTTGATCGACAGAAAAATTGCTTTTTTGTTTGCCTAATTTTTCTTGTAAAAAAATAGTGAGAGATCGCATTGGAAGGCTTATTGGAGAAAGCAATTTGCTCAAAACCGATAAAGGATAAGCTATAAATGACGCAAACTTTACATTATTTCTGCTAGCATATATTTTAGGTAAAACCTCACCAAATAATAAAATTAAAAAGGTTACCAAAACTACTTCGACAATAAACTTTATAACTGGTGATGCTATTTTAGAAAAAACTGTATCTAAAGAAAAAGAAAAAAGTATTACAATGGCAATATGTAAGAAATTGTTGGCGACTAGTATTGTAGCTAAAAGTTTCTTAGGTTTTGAGAGTAATTTATTGATTATTATTGCTTTTTGAGAATTGATTATAGCTAAATCAGTAAGATTTTTTGGCGATAAAGAAAAGAGTGCAACTTCGGTAGCGGCAACCATTGCACAGCAAAAAAGCAAAATAAAAACACCAATAATTCCTATTACCAAATTGGTATTTATTGTTGATAAAAAAAATAAACTGGGCTCTGTATCCAAGTTGGAGAAATTAGTTAAAAAATATTAAAAAGGCAAATCGTTTATGGGACTTTGCTCATTTGACGAATCATAATTTGTGTTTTTTGATTCAGAATTTGATGCATGTTTATTTGAATCGGAATCTTTTTTAACGCTTAAAAAAGTAAACTCTGTTACTTGAATTTCTGTTGTGTTTTTTACAATCCCTTCATCGTTTGTCCATTGTCTCGATTTTATTCTTCCTTCAGCATATATTTTATCACCTTTTGATAAATATTTTTCGCAAATCTCTGCTGCTTTATTTCTTACAACAAGATTATGCCATTCGGTCGAGGTAATTTTTTCGTTTGTCTGCTTGTTTATATACACTTCATTTGTGGCCAAAGGAAAACGACCAATACAGTTTCCGCCCTCAAAATAGTGCATTTTTATATCGTCACCAAGATGACCAATAAGCATAACTTTATTTAATGTACCTGCCATAGCTTTTGCTATTTGTTTACTTCAAAATTACAAATAAATAATTAATTCAAATACTTTTCTATAAAATTGTGAATAACTATAGGGTAAGGATACTGATTTAGCGAATCTAAATTAATACAGTTTGTAAGTGTTGATGAAACTTTCACTTCATAAAAACGAATATGTAATTTTTGATGAGATAACTTATGAATAATAAATTGTTCATTAAACATCATAATATTATCAATGCTTTTGGACTTAAAATCTGCTTTAATAAGTTCTGATATTGTTTCAAAATTTTCATCTTTTAAAGATTCTATCAAAGGAAATTCATATAGATTTTGCCAAATTCCTTTTTCGACTCTCTTTTTAATCAAGGTATTATTATTTGAATCTGAAAAAATTAAATAATTAAAATATCGATTCAAAATTTTGGTTTTATTCAACTTAACAGGCAATTCATTTACTTTGTTTAATTGTAGGGCAAGGCAAGAATCATTAAATATACAATTGCCACAATTTGGATTTTTAGGAATGCACTGAGTAGCTCCAAACTCCATTATTGCTTGATTAAATAAAGCTGGATTGTTTTTAGGAATTAATTGGTTTGCCAGGTTAGTAAAATCTTTTTTTGCTTTGCCTGATGCAATATCGGTTTCAATATTAAAATATCTAGACAAAACTCTAAAAACATTTCCATCAACAACAGCAACAACTTCTTTAAAAGCAAAAGATGCAATTGCAGCTGCAGTATATTCGCCAATTCCTTTTAATTTTTGTAAATCTTTAAAATTATTGGGAAATATACCATTAAATTCAAATGCAATAATTTGAGCCGTTTTGTGCATGTTTCTGGCTCGCGAATAGTAACCAAGACCTTGCCAAAGCTTTAAAACTTGCTCTTCATCAGCTTTTGCTAAATCAAAAACAGTAGGAAACTTATCTAAAAATTTTATATAATAAGGCAAGCCCTGAGCGACTCTTGTTTGTTGAAGAATTATTTCTGATAACCAAATTGGATATGGATTTGAAGTGTTTCGCCAAGGCAAATCTCGCTTATTTTGTAAATACCATTGCAATAATGAGTTAGAAAATTTCATATAAAATACTAAGTTGCAAAAGTAAAAGTTTATATCATTAAATTTTAATCAATTATCCTTGAAATATTGTTTTTTTAATTCCTATATTTGCACACTCAAAAAAATACACATAATTAAATTACATACAATTAATAAATACGAAAGAAAATGACGAAAGCAGATATCGTAGCTAAAATTTCTGAAAAGAAAGGACTTGAAAAAATTGACGTTCAAGCAGTAGTTGAAGCATTTATGGAAGAAGTAAAAGATTCTTTAGAAGGTGGAGATAACGTATATTTAAGAGGTTTTGGTAGTTTCATAATTAAGACAAGAGCTGAAAAAACTGGTAGAAATATATCAAAAAATACTACAATAAAAATTCCTGCACACAATATTCCTGCATTTAAACCTGCTAAAATATTTGTTGAAGGAGTAAAAACTAAAACTGAAGTTCCAGTTTAAAAAAACTATTTATAAATCACACTAAACAAAAGATTATGCCAAGTGGTAAAAAAAGAAAAAGACATAAGGTTGCAACGCACAAACGAAAAAAACGTGCAAGAGCTAACCGACACAAAAAGAAAAAGTAGTTTTAAACTACTTTTTTCGTTTTAAACGTTCATTGAAAATGAAATTAGTGAAATTGATAAAAGTTAAATCACATAATATTTCTGTTTAATATTATATTTCTATTTTCAACGGTTAAAAACCCGTAAAAAATATTATTTAATCCATCCTTACTAATAGTTAAAGGTTTATAATTACTTATTGATAGTTTTAATAGTGACTAATAACCAAAAAACATAACTAATTGTTTGGATAAAAATTTACAACGTGAATAAAGAACTGATAATCAGATCTAGCGAAAATACTGTAGATTTTGCCTTATTAAAAGATGGAAAACTAATTGAATTACATAAAGAAGAAGAAAAAATAAGCAGTTTTCTGGTTGGCGATATATTTATTGCAAAAATTAGAAAACCAGTTTCAGGATTGAATGCTGCATTTGTAAATGTTGGCTCAGAAAAAGATGCCTTTTTACATTATCATGATTTAGGTCCAAATTTAGCTTCTTATTTAAAATTCATAAAACTTGTAAGTACAAATAAAATAAAGGATTTCTCCTTAAAAAACTTTCAGTTTGAAAAAGAAATAGATAAAGATGGTTCCATTTCAGAAATTCTGAATGCAAATCAGTCTATTTTAGTGCAAGTTGTAAAAGAACCAATTTCTACCAAAGGTCCAAGAATAAGTGCTGAACTTTCTTTTGCTGGTAGATTTTTAGTTCTTGTACCTTTTTCTGATCGAGTTTCTATTTCTCAAAAAATAGAAGAAAAATCAGAAAAAGATCGATTGAAAAAATTGGTACAAGCTATCAAACCCAAAGGTTTTGGTGTTATTGTTAGAACAGTAGCCGAAGGCAAAAACGTAGCCGAGCTAGAAAAAGACTTGCAAAATCTAAACAATAGATGGCTTGCAATGTGTAAAAAATTAGTAACAGCTCATCATCCATCAAAAGTTCTTGGCGAACTTAGTAAAGTATCCTCAATTTTGAGAGATGTTTTTAATGATTCCTTCACAGGAATTCAAGTAGATGAAGAAGTGTTATTTCAAGAAACTAAGGACTATTTAACAGAAATAGCTCCATCAAAACAAAATATAGTAAAGTTTTATCAGTCGAAAGACACCCCAATTTTTGAAAAATACAATATCGAAAGACAAATAAAAACATCGTTTGGAAAAACAGTATCGATGAGCAAAGGTGCTTATTTGATTATTGAACATACCGAAGCACTTCACGTTATTGACGTTAATAGTGGAAACCGGTCTAACAAAGCCAATAATCAAGAGGATACTGCAATGGAAGTTAACATGATTGCTGCAGCAGAAATTGCGCGACAGTTGCGTTTGCGAGACATGGGTGGAATTATTGTGGTCGATTTTATCGATATGCAAAATACTGATAATAGACAAACGCTTTTTAACTTCTTAAAAGAAGAAATGAGCGATGATAAAGCAAAACATAAAATCTTACCACCTAGTAAGTTTGGCTTAGTTCAAATTACTAGACAACGTGTGAGACCTGAAGTAAATATTGAAACCAGAGAAGAAAATCCAAATAATTTAGCAAGCGATATTGATGCGCCCATTCAGATTATAGATAAGATAGCATTTTCGCTAGAAAAAACTGTAAAAGTTCATAAAAAAGTAACCTTAAATGTACATCCATTTGTGGCAGCTTATCTTAAAAATGGTTTTCCATCACTTAGGTTAAAATGGTTTTTAGAACATAAAAAATGGGTTAAAATAATACCCAGAGATGCTTACACCTATTTAGAATATCATTTTTTTGACGAAATGGGAAAGAAGATTTCTGAAAAGTAAATTTTAATACAAACTAATTTAAAAAAAAACGTCTTGTTTATTCAACATGACGTTTTTTTGTTGTTCAATTATTCTAATTCATACTCCAATCGAACTGTAATTCTAGCGGTTTTATTTTTACTATTCAAGTCATTAATTCCACCGTAACTGTCCTCTTCTGTAGATCCTTGTCCAGTAATTTGAAAAACTCCCATACTTGCTTTTTTTAATTTACCTAAATCTCCAGCTGCAGTTTTTACAATTTTTGTAGCACGTTCGTTAGCATCTTTTGTTGCTTTTTCAATTAAGCTTTGTTTTAAACTTGGTAAATCAGAAAATGTATATTGTATAGAATTTGATGTTAGCTCTATACCTGAGTTTACTAATTCTGATGTTTTACTCGAGACACTTTCTATTCGTTTCATTAAATTGGGATTCTTTTTTGCCGAAAAAGATATTGTTTGAGTGGCTTGATAACCATCAAAAACTTGTTCGTAATGCGTTTGATTATCAGCACCCTGACTTCTAACCTCTCTGAATTTTTTTTCAAAATTTACAGCCCCAAAATTAAATTCGTTTGCTTTGAACCCTTTTTCAGAAAAGAAGTTTGAAACAATCTTTTGATCTGAAACAATCTTATTATAAGCTGTTTTAATATCTAAACTTGTGGTTGTAAAACTCCCTGACCAAAGAATTTCATCCGAAACAAAATCTTTTGTTCCTAAACCTATAACTGCAATGGAATCTAAACTTCGATTTCGATTTTGAAACGATTTTCCTAAAACCCAACCTGTGATAATAATTGCTAAAGCTATAATAATTGTTGACTTTAATTTTTCCATATAAAAATAAATTTGATATACAAAAGTATACAAATCTAAATTATTACTACCTTTTATTAGCAAAAAACCGCTTTATTAAATCACTACATTCGTTAGCTAAAACTCCTTGAACAACTATTGTTTTAGGATGTAAACGTGTTCCTAGCGAAAGGTATCCTCTATTTTCGTCTCTTGCTCCAAAGACAATTTGAGAAATTTGACTCCAATATAAAGCACCCGCACACATCTGACAAGGCTCGATAGTTACATACAAAGTACAGCCTTTTAAGTATTTTCCTCCTATAAAATTTGCGGCTCCAGTAATTGATTGCATTTCGGCATGCGCCGTTACATCATTTAAAAGTTCGGTTAAATTATGACTTCTGGATATAATTTTATTATCAATTACAACAACAGCACCAACAGGAATTTCTCCAACTTCAAAAGCTTTTTCGGCTTCTTGAAGTGCTTTTTTCATAAAAAACTCGTGGGTAAAAATAGTTTCCATAAAGCAAAAATAACAATTCAATTTGTACCTTTGTAGTATGTTTAAAAATTTACTTCAAACTATTGATAATCCTAGTGATTTAAGAAAATTAGAACCTTTACAATTACCGCAACTTGCTCAAGAATTGCGAAATTTTATTATAGATATAGTTTCTGCAAAAGAAGGTCATCTTGGAGCTAGTTTGGGTGTTGTTGAACTTACAATTGCCCTGCATTATATTTTTGATACACCAAATGATTTAGTAGTTTGGGATGTTGGTCATCAGGCATATGGTCATAAGATTTTGACTGGCAGAAAATCAAAATTTTACTCAAATAGGCAATTAGGAGGGATTTCAGGATTCCCAAAAAGATCAGAAAGTGAGTATGATACTTTTGGAGTTGGACATTCATCGACTTCAATTTCTGCTGCTTTAGGTATGGCTATTGCATCACAACTTAATGGAGAAAACAAACATCACATTGCAGTAATTGGAGATGCATCTATTTCTAGCGGTATGGCATTTGAAGGTTTAAATCATGCTGGAGTTACAACTGCAAATTTATTAGTTATACTAAATGATAATGCTATTGGAATAGATCCAAGTGTTGGGGCTCTTAAAAACTATTTTACTTCGATTAAAAACAAAAAAAATCATAATAAAAACAATATTATTACGTCATTAAATTTTGATTATTCAGGTCCAATTGATGGTCATGATTTTAATGCATTAATCGCTGAACTAAAACGTTTAAAAGCTCTTGACGGTCCAAAATTTCTTCATGTTGTTACCACAAAAGGGAAGGGTTTGCAACAAGCAGAAGAAAATCAAGTTACCTATCATGCACCCGGAAAATTTGATAAAATTACAGGGCTTATTCATGATAAAAAAAACGAGAATTTATGCCCAAAATATCAAGATGTCTTTGGATTAACATTAGTAGAGCTGGCAACAACAAATAAAAAAATTATAGGAATTACACCCGCAATGCCTACGGGAAGTTCTTTAAAATTTATGATGAATCGCTTTCCCGAAAGAGCTTTTGATGTCGGAATTGCCGAACAACATGCAGTCACTTTGGCTGCAGGAATGGCTACACAAAAGATGATTGTTTTTTGTACGATATACTCAACATTTATTCAACGTGCTTACGACCAAATTATACATGATGTAGCTTTGCAAAATTTACCAGTGATTTTTTGTGTTGACAGAGCTGGCTTGGTTGGAGAAGATGGCGCGACACATCACGGTGTTTTTGATATTGCTTTTTTAAGATGTATTCCAAATATGATTATTTATGCACCAAAAGATACAATCGATTTAAGAAATATTCTTTACACAGCATCATTGGGTTTACAAAATCCAATTGCAATAAGATATCCTCGTGGAAAATCATCAATTTTAAATTGGCAAAAGCCTTTTAAAAAAATAAAAATTGGTGTTGCCAAGAATCTTAAAAAAGGGTTAAAAATTGCGTTTTTATCAACAGGAACTATTGCAAATAATGTAAGCAATGCCATAAATGAGATAAAATCAAAAGATGCGATTGCACACTATAATTTTGGATTTATAAAACCCCTAGATTTGAAGTTATTACATAAAATTTTTAAAAAATATCAAAAGATATTGACTATCGAAGATGGAACAATTATGGGTGGTTTTGGCAGTTCAATCATAGAATTTGCTATTAATAACAATTATAAAAACGAAATTAAAGTTTTAGGTATTCCTGATGAATTTATTGAACATGGTACTGTCGAAGAGTTGCAAAAACTTTGCAAAATAGACGTACAAAGTTTAAAGTTAATTTTATTGGAATGGGCATAACGCAAAACTAAAAAAGTTATTTTTTTAAAATATCTTTAATTATTTTTAGATGATGATTTGTATGTAACAACAAAAATTTTTGAGTTTGTTTTACATTCAAATCACCAAAATAAGGATGCACAAAAAAACAATTTTTGTGTATTAAAGCTATTTCTTCACAATTTTTTTTGGCAATTTGAATTTTTTGTTTCAGGCTTTCAATTGTAATTTCACCATCTGGCAACGCAACTGCAGGGGCATTAACTTTCCCTCTTTTGATAGTTTTTAAGGTAAAAATTAATGTTCTAACAAAGTTAAACTTCCAGTTATAGTCGTTATGATTTGAGACTTTTAATTGATTTGAAACTCTGTTTACAACAATCAAACAATGATCAATTTGCCAACCAATATTTGCCGATGATACTTCCAAATTTGATACATTTAAACTGGGAATATAATCATCTAACTTATCTAAAAGTATGTTTAATGTTTTCATAAAAAAGTTTAAAGGTCATTTAACATTTTTGAAATCTCATCTAGTTTTGGTGTCAAAATTATTTCGATTCTTCTATTTTTAGATTTACCCTCTGCTGTTTCGTTTGAAGTAATTGGGGCAAACTCACCTCTTCCGGCGGCAGTTAAATTTTGTTTATTAACTTTTTTGTTTTCAGATAAAATATTGACAATTGCGGTAGCTCTCTTTGTCGATAAGTCCCAGTTGTTTTCGATTCCTCCGCCAATATTTCCCAAAATTTTATCATCATCTGTATGGCCTTCAATCAAGACGGATATTTCTGGATTATCGGCTAACACTTTACCAATTTCTATAACTGCAGTCTTTCCTTCGGTTCCAACAGCCCAACTTCCTGTTTGAAATAATAATTTATTTTCGACTGAAACATAAACTTTACCATCTTTTTGATGAACAGTAAGTCCTTTTCCTTCAAATGCCTTTAAGGATTTTGATAAGGTTTCTTTCAATTTTTTCATGCTTGCCTCTTTTGCTGCAATGTATCCTTCTAGCTCATTCAATCGTTTTGAACTCGACTCCAGTTCTGATTTTAATTTATTTAATCTATCTTGTTCTGTCGCTAAAGCTTTTTCTTTTGCTTCTAATTTTGCTAGCAACTCTCTATTTTTATCTAAATTTGCTTTTAAAGATTCGTCACTATTTTTCTCTAAGGCATTGTAGGAAGCTTGTAATGTTTTTAGATTTTTATCTGTGGCTGTAAAATCTGCTAAAAGTTTATCACGTTCTGTCTTAAGTTTATCTCGCTCAGTAGTCAAAGCGTTTTTATCTAGTTCCAGTTGATTTTTGGATTTTAACAAATCGTCATTTCCGTCAATAAGAGTTCGATTTTCTTTTTTTAAATCGGCATATTTATTCTCTAAATCATTGTATATTTTTTTTGAAACACACGATGTTGACAAGGCAATAATAAATAATCCGATAGTTATATTTTTAATCATTTTTTTTAAGTTTTTTTAAGTTTAAAATATTATTCAATTTCGACTAATACGGGGCAGTGATCAGAATGTTTTGCTTCGGGCAAAATTACAGCTCGAGTCATCCTATGTTTTAAACTTTCACTAACCAAGTTGTAATCTATGCGCCAACCCTTATTAGTAGCTCGAGCACCTGCTCTATAACTCCACCAAGAATAATGATGTGGGTCTTTATTGAAATGTCGAAAACTATCAACAAAACCTGAACTTAAAAACCCACCTAACCAAGCTCTCTCTTCGGGTAAAAAGCCAGAAACTGTTTTGTTCCTAATTGGGTCGTGAATATCGATTGGTTCATGGCAAATATTATAATCGCCACAAATTACTAGATTGGGCACCTCAATTTTTAACTTGTTTACATAACTTTGAAATTCGTTCATAAAATTAAATTTATGCCCAAGTCGGTCTAAATTTGTGCCAGATGGTAAATATAAACTCATTACAGAAATTCCATCAAAATCTGCACGGAGATTTCTTCCTTCAAAATCCATACTTTCAATTCCAGTTCCATAAAGAATTTTCTTTGGTTCGGTTTTGCTTAAAATAGCAACACCACTATACCCTTTTTTATTGGCAGAAAAATAATATTGATAAGGATATCCTACTGCTGTAATATCGTTTGTAGGAATTTGATCTTCGTTTGCTTTTATTTCTTGAAGGCAAATTACATCAGGATTTGCTTGTTGTAACCACTCTAAAAATCCTTTAGATATTGCTGAGCGAATTCCATTTACGTTATAGGAAATAATTCTCATTTTGTTGGTTATTTTTGTTTCAAATGTAAAAAAAAAGGCGATGTTTTGCTACAAATATTGTGATAATTATAAATGTTTTAACCTATTTTTAAATAGTGCTGTTTTTTCAAAATATCGTTACTAGTTTTACTATATTTGTTTTTTGTATAAAAACCGAATAATAAATCGATGGGATTAGTTACAGCCAAAGAAGTTGCAAAAGCCATAAACGCCGAAAAATATGGGGTTTTAGGAACTTTTGCTGGTTGGTTACTAATGAAAACTCTTAAAATATCGACTTTAAATAAAATTTATGATCGAAACAAGCATTTATCAGATACAGTATTTTTAAAAGCAATTTTAGATGAGTTTCAAATTAATTTTGAAATTCCAGAAGAAGATTTTAAAAGATTGCCAAAAGACGGAGCTTATATCACAATTTCAAACCATCCGCTTGGTGGAATCGATGGAATTTTATTGCTCAAGTTAATGCTTGATCGCGTACCCAATTTTAAAATTATTGCCAATTTTTTATTGCATCGAATTGAACCGATGAAGCCTTACATAATGCCTGTTAATCCTTTTGAGGATCGAAAAGATGCAAAATCAAGCGTTATCGGGATAAAAGAAACCTTACGACACCTTAGCGACGGAAAACCACTCGGAATGTTTCCTGCGGGAGAAGTTTCTACCTATAAAGACGGCAAATTAGTTGTAGATAAAGCTTGGGAAGAAGGCGCAATGAAAGTTATCCGTAAAGCTCAAGTTCCTGTTGTACCCATATATTTTCATGCAAAAAATAGTAGATTATTTTATTTTTTATCTAAAATTAATCCCACTTTACGAACTGCAAAATTGCCATCAGAATTATTAACTCAAAAAGATAGAGTTATAAAAGTTCGAATTGGAAAAGCAATATCAGTATCAGAACAAAACGAGTATAAGACTTTAGAAGAATATTCGGAATTTTTAAGAAAAAAAACATATATGCTTGCAAATTCATTTAATGAAGATGCAAAATTATTGTCGGTTCCCAATTTAAAATTACCCAGAAACCCGAAAGAAATTGTCACTCCTGCAAATCAGGAGAAAATGATTGCAGAAGTTTCTGTTCTCAGAAATACAGATTGCAGGTTGCTTCAAAGCAAAAATTATGAAATTTTTTTCACTAAATCGTCAGCCGTTCCTAATATACTTCATGAAATAGGCAGGTTGAGAGAAGTGACTTTTAGAGAGATTGGCGAAGGAACAAACAAATCGATTGATATTGATAAATATGATGGATATTATTACCACATGTTTTTATGGGATGACGAAACTAAACAAATAGCTGGAGCTTATAGAATGGGGTTGGGATCTGAAATTTTTCCTAAATATGGAGTTGAAGGATTTTATCTGAATGATTTATTTCGAATAGAAACTGAATTAAATGAAATGATGAATAACTCAATCGAAATGGGTCGAGCATTTGTTATTAAAGAATATCAACAAAAACCCATGCCGCTATTTTTACTTTGGCGCGGTATAATTCATATTACATTGCGTTTTCCTGAACATAAATTTTTAATAGGAGGAGTAAGTATAAGCAATCAATTTACGGATTTTTCAAAATCGTTGATGATTGAATTTATGAAGTCAAATTATTACGATCCTTATGTAGCCCAGTACGTTCATCCAAAAAAAGAATTTAAAATAAAGTTGAAAGATGCCGACAAAGATTTTATTTTTGATGAAGCTGAAGCCGATTTAAATAAATTTGACAAAATTATAGATGAGTTAGAACCTGGTAATTTAAGATTGCCTGTTTTGATAAAGAAATATATTAAACAAAATGCTCGACTAGTTGCTTTTAATGTTGATCCTTTGTTTAACAATGCTATCGATGGCTTGATGTATATTAGAATTGCTGATATTCCAGAAAGCACCATGAAACCTGTAATGGAAGAGTTTCAAGCTGAGTTAGAGCGAAAGCTGGGAGAGAAATAAACATTTTCAAACATTAAGGTAATATCCAAAACCTGAGCGAGTAAGAATTAATTTCTCAGCATGTTCTTTATCTATTTTTTTTCTTAAAAAATTAATGTAAACCTCAATTGTGTTCATATTACTTTCAAATTGTACATCCCAAATTTGCTCGGCAATAGCATTTTTTGACAAAATTTTTCCGTTTGCGTTTGCTAAAATTAATAGTAGCTGATATTCCTTTGGGGTTAAATCGATCGAAATCCCTCTGCGCTTAACTTTGGCTTCTTTTATATCTATTTCTAAATCTTTAATTATTATAAATTCATCTTTGCCTTGAGGCATGCCGCTTCTTCTTAAAAGTGCCATAATTCGAATATAAAGTTCGTCAAAATGAAATGGCTTTACTAAATAATCATCAGCTCCAACTGTAAATGCATCCATCTTATCTTGAATATCTCTGTAAGCCGTAAGCATTAATATAGGTACCGTACTATTTGATTCTCTTATTTTTTTACAAACTTCAAGTCCATTCAATTTTGGAACATTAATATCCAATAAAAAAATATCGTAGTTTGTTATTTTTTGTTGTTTTAAGAATAGGTCACCATCAAAAACAGCATCACAATCTATATTCATAGTTCTCAAAAAACTGATAACTTCTTTTGATAAAATAGGATCGTCTTCTAATAATAATGCATTCATTGCTAAAATTTTGTATGTAAAAGTAAAAGTTTATTTTTTTAGTAACTAGAAATCAAAAAATTTTATTTTGTTTAACAGGTGTTAGCAACATTTTTACAATTGAAAATGTATTTTTGCAAAAAATCTTATCAATGAACTATACAGTAATCCCTAATACTGATTTAAAAATTAGTACAATTTGTTTAGGAACAATGACGTTTGGCGAACAAAATTCAGAAACAGATGCTCACAAACAATTAGATTATGCTACTAACGAAGGGATAAATTTTATCGATACTGCAGAGATGTATCCTATTGCTGCAAGAGAAGCTACATTAGGTTTAACTGAAAAGTATATTGGTTCCTGGCTAAAAAAATCAGGGAAAAGAAATGATTTAGTATTAGCAACAAAAATTGCTGGACCAAATCGTGGAATGGATTACATTAGAAATCCTTTAAGTTTTTCAAAAAAAAATATTTATGAAGCCGTCGAAAAAAGTTTAAAAAATCTGCAAACAGATCATATTGATTTATATCAAATGCATTGGCCAGAACGTGTTATGAATATGTTTGGACAAAGAGGAGTTTCTGATATTGATACAAATTGGAAAGAAAATTTTTGTGAAATTTTATCAACTTATGATGGGTTGATTAAAGAAGGCAAAATTAAACATATTGGAGTATCAAACGAGGCACCATGGGGTGTAATGAAATTATTGTTGGTAGCTGAAAAAAATAATTTGCCAAAAATTGTCACTATCCAAAATCCTTTTTCTTTATTAAATAGATTGTTTGAAGTAGGACTATCCGAAGTTTGTCTTCGGGAGAATGTAGGATTACTTGCATATTCACCACTCGCTTTTGGAATTCTATCAGGCAAACACCTCAACGGAAAAATTCCTACTTCAAGAATAGGATTGTTTCCTCAGTTTTCAAGATATACAAATGATAATTGCACAAAAGCTACTAAATTATACAAAGAATTAGCCGAAAATAACGGACTTACATTAACAGATATGGCACTGGCATTTGTTCAAAAACAAAGTTTTGTTTCTGCTACAATTGTAGGCGCAACAACAATAAATCAACTTAAAGAAAACATCAATACACACAAAATTACTTTATCAGATAAAATTTGTGCCGAAATAAATGCCATTCAAGAATTGATACCTAATCCAGCTCCTTAAATTATTCTACCAGTAACTTAGTTTTAAAACTATTTCCTAAATTATCTTCAATCGATGCAATATAAGTTCCTAATGCAAGTGTTGCTGTTGAAATAGACATATTTGGGTTATCAATAATTTGAATATAAACTAGTTTTCCCGACACATCATAAATTGTGATTTTATTTGGTATTTTGTCAGAACTATATTTTATAAAAAATTCTCGTTTTGCAGGATTTGGATAAATTGAAAATATTGTGTTATTAAAGTTACTATTTGATAATGATGAGTCTGTAATTTTATATATGGTTCCATTTGCTTGACCAGTTACATACAATTCTCCGTTTATATCTTCACCAAAAGTGGTGAAATAATTATCGCCAGTAAAAGTTTGCGAATAAGTAATTGTACCCGTTGGGTCTACATATCCTATTCTGTTTAAACAATAATCTGCAAAAAAATATTTATTTTGAAAATTAGGATACTGAGTTCCAGTATAAAAGTAACCTCCAGTTATAGAACAACCTCCTGTAGAATGAGAATATTGTGCAAATGGCATAACCATAGTTCCTGCTGGCGCGCAAGTTGCAGTATTGTATGCTGCATTTCCTTCATAACAACGCCATCCAAAATTTAAACCAGCTGGCAAAGGACTTACGACTTTATCAATTTCTTCAATAGAATTTTGACCTACATCAGCAATCCATAAATCGCCATTGAGTCTATTAAAAGAAAATTTCCAGGGATTCCGTACACCAATTGCCCAGATTTCATCGTTTCCTGCAATTCCAACAAACGGATTTGTAGGTGGTATTCCGTAAGGTGTTCCAGAATTCACATCGATACGTAAAATTTTTCCTAAATTCTCATTAATATTTTGAGCTCTATTCCCAGGATCTCCTCCGCTTCCGCCATCTCCCATTCCTATATACAAATAACCATCAGGACCAAATTTTAAATTTCCCCCGTTATGATTAGCATAAGGTTGGGTTATCGTTAATAATATAGTTCCGGTAGTTTGTGCAACATCTGGATTTGTAGAAACAGAATATTTTGCAATTACTGTATTACCAGCAATGTTAGTATAATTTACGTAGAAAAAACCATTGGTTGCATAGTCTGGGTGAAATGCCAATCCCAATAAACCTCGTTCGCCTCCTGTACTTATAATAGATGAAAGATTTATAAACGGAGTTGCAGTTGTAGTACCATTACTATTTAAAATTTTAATCAATCCTTCTTGTTGCACTACAAAAAAGCGAGAATCATTTGCAGGATGCGTCATTTCTACAGGATTTGTAAAACCAGTGGCAAATGTTTGAAGTTGTACAACCTGAGAAAAACTGAAAAAATAAATAAAACTGAAACAAAGAAATAATTTAGTTTTCATAATAATAAAATTTAAAGAATCAAAGATAATAAATATTCTAATAAATTGTTTTCTAATTAGTTAGTTTTTGAATGAATTTTAAATTTTAAAATAATGTTTTTTTATAAATATTGTCCACCTTAATTGGGAGTTTTTATAGATAACCTCATGACTTCTTTTGTTAGCAATGGTTGGCGGGGAATTGAATACACTTTAAATGTTTTTAACTGTGTGATGAAGAATCTGGATTAGATTTTTAGAAGGATGTTAAATTTTATAATTAAAATTAGTATTTTTATCTAAAAATAACTCATGAAAAAAGTTCAAATCTTTTTATTATTAATAACCTCAACCGTTATTTCTCAAAATAATGATCTTCAAAAAACACAAATAAATGATGTTTTAGATAATTGGCACAAAGCCGCATCAAAATCAAATTTTGAAGAATATTTTTCAATATTAACTGATGATGCAATTTTTATTGGTACCGACGCAAATGAAAATTGGAACAAAACACAATTTAAACTTTTTGCTAAACCCTATTTTGATAAAGGTAAAGCATGGAATTTTATCCCTTTAGAAAGACATATTTATTTTAACAATGACAAAAAAATAGCTTGGTTTGACGAATTGCTTAATACACAAATGAAAATATGTCGAGGAAGTGGCGTTTTGATAAAAGTTAATAATGTTTGGAAAATAAAACAATATGTGCTTTCGATGACTATTCCGAATGAAAATGTTGATGAGGTTGTAAAAATAAAAACTAAAAATGAAGATAAAATAATTTTAAAAATAAAATAATAATAATTACTTTTATACTTTAAATTCAAATTGATGTCAACTAATTATTGAGATTCTTTTTATTTATAATCATTTTAAATTAATAAAGTTTATTTAAATCTAAAACCATATTTGCATTACTTCCGTAATTAATAATAACAAAACAAAATAATAATGAAAATTAATCGTAAATTTAAACTTATCGCATCTAGTATTCTAGGGATATTTTTAGTACTATTCTTGATACTTATTTATCATATTGCTACTGCTAAACCTGTAGTTTTAGAGCAACCTTATCTTCAGGTAAGTAGAATTGATTTTGCCGAACCCTTGGATGCTGCACAAGCAAAACAAGTTTGTAAAGATTTAAGGTCTATAAAAGGTTTGACTAGTGATAGCATTATTGTAAAAAGAAACGTGGTTGTATATTTTCATAATAATCAAATTACAAATTCAAAAAAGGTATTTGAAGAGTTAATGGCTAAAGGTAAATATAATGCAAAACCCTATTTTGTTTCAAAAGAAGTTGCATCAAGATCTGTATGTCCTGCTATGAAGGGAAATAGTTTCAGTTACAGATTTTCAAGAGAAGTACAACGAATTTTTAATTAATCTATAAATATTTATATCATGACAAAGTTTTCAAAAATTGCACTGTGTGCATTAGTAATTTCGGGTGCTTTTTTTACATCTTGTAGCAAAAGTTCAACAGATGACACCCCGGTTCCAACTCCTTCGATTTATGCAAGATTAGGAGGAACAACACTAGTTGCCGATCCAGATAATGCTGGACAAATGATCGAAGCTGGACGATTAAGTTATCGTAAAGTAATAAATACTACTATTGGTTTAATTGTTGCAGATGTTCAAGCTAACGCGCCAGGAAATTTAAGTGCTCATTTTGCACCGCTTCTAGCTGAAACTGGAACAACTCAACAAAATAACATTGCTGAGTTATCTGATAATTTAACAGATTTCTTTTCATTTAATACTGGTGGAACAAATGCAATAAATACTTATTCTGGTTTAAGTATGGCAGCGGCACACAACCCAGCAGTAAATTCTAGAATGGGAGTAAAAGCAAATACAGCTAACTATACAAAATTTGAAGGTTATGTAGGTGCAGCAGCGAACCAAAACGGTGTAGCATCAAATACTCAACTTTACACAGATATAGTTGCAGTTCTTGAATCATTAAGATCTACTATAGTTCAACAATAATAAGTTTGTTTTGTTTAGAGGGAAAACGCTGCCTAATTCTTTTTTAGGTGGCGTTTTTTATTGTAAGTACTTGATTATCTCTTCAAAACTCTTACATGGCATTTGACAAACTTTATTTTCACAGAAATAATAAAGACTTTCATTTGTATCATATTTATTTTTAAGAAATGGTAAGCTCGAAAATTTCTCACTTCCAGCAAAAATTAAATTCGGGAGATACTGTGAATTTAATATTTTTACTTCTTGTTTTACATTTTCACCACAAATTGCAATCGATATATTCTGATTTAAAAAATAAAGCGATACTTCAAGCCATTTTGAATAAGCCGATCCATAATCTATAGTTGGCATTATTTTAAAAACCATTTTTTTTGCTATTTCTTCATAATGGGAAATATTAAAATATATGCTCAAAGTAATTAAACAACAAGCCATCACAGAATTTGATGCTGGAATAACATTATCTTCTAGCTCAAAGTGGGTTGTTATTAATTCATCATCTTTGATAGAGGTAAATCTAAAAAACTGGTTTTGGCTGTCATAAAAATTATCTAAACAATAATCTATAAGTTGTTTCGCTATAAAAAGCCAATCTTCATTTAAAGTTATTTGATATAATCCCGTGAACGCCTCTATTGTAAAACAATAATCTTCTAAATACCCATTTATTGTAGCTTTATTATTTTTGTAATTATGGTATAAACTTCCCTCTTCTGTTAGAAATTTTTGCAAAATAAAATTTCCGTTTTCTATAGCAATATCATAATAATGTTCATTTCCAAAAGCTTTATATGCGTCAATATATCCTTTTAACATTATGGCATTCCAAGAACACAAACATTTATCGTCTAGTTTAGGTTTAACTCTTTTTTGGCGCTCTTTATTCAAAGCGTTTTCCCACATAGTTTTCTTTTCCTGCAAGTCGATTTCAGAAATTAAATTATGACTTGCAATTTGTAATAAGGATTGATTTTGAATTAAAACATAATTATCATTTTCCCAAAAACCAAATTCATTTATATTAAATACTTGAGAAAACAAATCGAAATCGTCTTTTAAAATTTCTTTTAATTTTTCTTTTGTCCAAACATAATATACACCTTCTTCTATTTTGTTTTCATGATTCAAACTATCGGCATCAAGCGAAGAATAGAATCCAAATGCAGCTGAAAATAAATTCTCTTCTACAAACAAAAGTGTTTTTTCTACAACTTGTTTATATAATATATTTTTAGTTAGTTTATAAGCATTCGAATACAAACTTACAAGTTGTCCGTTGTCGTAAAGCATTTTTTCAAAGTGAGGAATATGCCATTTTAAATCTGTCGAATAACGCGAAAATCCTCCATGAACAGTATCAAAAATACCACCCTGAGCCATTTTTGTCAAAGTGAGATTAACAAAATCGAGTAAAAATTTATTTTGAGTTAAATTTCCATAATTAAGAAGAAAACTATAGTTTGCAGGCATCATAAACTTTGGCGCTCGAGCCATCCCGCCAAATTCTAAATCAAAACTTTTTTGCCATTTTTGAATTAGTTCTTCTATAAATTCAAAATTGAATTCTGAAATTGAATTTACATTTGAAATTAGTGATAACGACTGCAAGCCTTCGTAAAGTTTATCTGAATATTCGATGAGTTTTTCGGGAGTTTTTATATATAAATTCTGCAATTGAATTAGATAATCAATCCATTCTTCTTTTTTAAAATAAGTACCACCCCAAACGGGTTTTCCGTTTGGAAGACAAACAACGTTCAAAGGCCAACCACCTCGAGAAGTCATTATTTGAACTGCTTTCATATAGACGGCATCAACATCTGGACGCTCTTCACGATCAACTTTTATAGATGTAAAATGCTGATTCATGATTGATGCAACTTCATCATCCTCAAAACTTTCGTGTTCCATAACATGACACCAATGACAGGCTGCATAACCAACACTTACAATTAATAATTTGTTTTGTAAAACTGCTTCTGCTAATGATTGCTTGTTCCAAGCCTTCCAGAAAACAGCATTTTTTGCATGTTGTAATAGGTAAGGACTTGATTCTAGATAAAGTTCATTCATTAAATATGATCATTTATATTACTAAATTTATACGAAAATTGCCAGTTATTAAATTTTAAAATGTTTAATGGCCAACTAACATTTAGTACAATTTTATTTTAACAAAAGTATACTTTCTAATTAAAATTAAATACAGCATTTTGCTTAATATTGCTAAAGAATTACTCAAATTTATAATTTATTAGAAAGTAAAATAGGAGGTTTAAAAATATAAACATTAACTAAAAATTAAGTGTCTTAAATACTAATCTTTTTTATTTTTGTGAAAAAAAATGATTCCTCGATTAACATTTTCAATTGTTTTTTTAATTCTTTGCTCACTCCTTGAAGTTTACACCTATCAATCTATAAAAACTTTAATTAGAACTAATTGGGTATTAAATTTATATAAAATTATATCATTTGTCATAATGATTTACATTTTGTATCGATTTACTAAGTTTGATCGTACACAAGGTCAAACCCGATATGATATGTATACTGCTGGGTTATTCTTACTTGTTTATGTCCCAAAATTAATTTTGACAATTACACTTTTTGGAGAAGATATTTTCCGATTTTTTGCAGGAGCATTTTATCATTTTTCAAGTTCAGATAAAGCAGCTAATTTTTTGCCAAGCAGACGCAAATTTGTTAGTCAAGTTGGACTAGGGATTGCGGCTGTACCATTTTTGAGTTTGATTTATGGAATGACCATTGGGAAATATAATTATAAAGTAATCAAACAAACTCTTTTTTATCCTGATTTACCTGATGCTTTTGATGGATTTAAAATTACTCAAATTTCAGATGTACATTCAGGAAGCTTTGATAATCCTGATAAAATAAACTATGCAATAGATTTGGTGAATGAACAACAATCTGATATGATATTATTTACAGGTGATATTGTTAACACGTTTGCTAAAGAAATGCATCCTTGGATTGAAACTTTCAACAGAATAAAAAAGTATGAATTTGGGAAATATTCGGTTTTAGGAAATCATGATTATGGTGAATATGTTGAATGGAATAATGATTATGAAGCTAAAGAAAAAAATTTTCAAGAAATAAAAAACTTGTATAAAGAAATTGGTTTTAATTTACTTTTAAACGAAAATGTAAAATTAAAAAAAGATGGCGCAGAGATAGCATTAGTTGGAGTAGAAAACTGGGGTTATAAGTTCAAGCAAGCAGGCGATTTAAACAAAGCATCAGAAAATTTAAACAAGGAAGATTTCAAAATTTTAATGAGTCATGATCCTAGTCACTGGGAAATGGAAGTAAAAAACCATCCTAAAAATTTTCATTTAACATTATCAGGACACACTCACGGAATGCAGTTTGGAATTGAAATACCTGGATTTATTAAATGGAGTCTAGCTAAATATATGTATAAACAATGGGCGGGTTTATATCAAAATGCAGGACGATATATATATGTAAACAGAGGTTTTGGATTTCATGCATTTCCTGGAAGGGTTGGTATTATGCCAGAAATTACAGTAATTGAACTAAAAAAAGGTAATTTTGTAGTATAATTATTTTAAAATAGTACATTTGTATAATAATTTTCTTTTAGTTTAAGTTAAAAGATATTAACTTTTTGGTTTTATGTCAAAATTTGGAGAACTAATTAATGCTCAAGTTCCTGTACTAATTGATTTTTACACAGAATGGAATGAGTCATCAATGTCGATGCATCCTGTTATTAGAGATGTTGCCGCAGCTCTTGGTGATAAAGCAAAAGTAATTAAAATAGATGTTGATAAAAATCAGGAGCTAGCAGATGCACTTCGCATTAAAGGATTGCCAACGCTGATGATTTATAAAGAAGGACAGATGGTTTGGAGACAATCTGGTGAGCTTGACGCCAATACAATCATTGGTTTAGTTCAAGAACAAGTTTAACTTTTTTTAAATTTAATTTATCTTTTCAAACTTAAATCCCCTTTCTGATAAGGTTTTTAGTGTTTTGGGTAATGCATATTTCAAATTTTTATATGCCTTTTGACTATCGTGAAACACAATTATACTTCCTGATTCAATATTTTTTAAAATATTTTCTAAACATTGTTCGCCTGAAACATTGGTGTCAAAGTCATAGCTGATAACATCCCACATAATAATTTTATAGCCTAACTTTCTCAATTTATACGATTGTAAAAAAGATATTTTACCATAAGGCGGTCTAAACAATTTGAATTGATTTTTATAGATATCAAATAAATTTCTCAAAATTATATCTTCACATTTTTTTACATTTTCAATATATTTATTAGAATTTGTTTTCCATCCGTTTAGATGATTAAATGTGTGATTTCCTATAGCATGATTATCGTGTTGAATTTTTTCAAAAATTTCAGAATACTTTTCTACATTAGTACCAATACAAAAAAATGTAGCTTTTGCATTATGTTGTTTCAATTGCGATAAAGTCCATTCTGTAATTTCTGGAGTTGGTCCATCATCAAAAGTTAAAAAAATTGAATTTGTTTTATTTGGAATCATCCATGTGTATGAAGGAAATAAAAGTTTTAGCAACCAATTTGTTTTTATCCAGTGCAGTTTCATAATTCAAAAATAAATAAAAAGTGCCAATGAAAATTATCAATGGCACTGATTTATATTAGTTAGAGTTGGTTATTCCATTTTTCTGTTAAAATGCGCAAAACGATTGTTATATGAATTGAAAATAATTCTGTTTTTATTGTAAAAATCTACATCATTTTGTTCTTGCATAACAGTAAGTAAACTGCGATATCTCTCAATCTCGGTAATAATATCGGTGGCCATATAGGTTTGATCTGAAATTTTTACACCACTAAAAAAAGTTAAATTTTGTTGGTACTTTTTTATGAGTTTAGTTAGTAAATCGTGTGCTTTTTGCTTCTCTCCTATTTCATAATAACCCGTGGCAAATGGCTCAATTAAAGAGTAATATCCATAATAATCGAGTGGCATTTTTGACATTGCAAGTTCAATAACATTTTTTGCCTTTTGAATTTTTCCTTCGTCAATCAAGGTTTGCATTAATCGCGACATGTTTGTTCTAAGTGAAATACTATTTCTTCTAGTTTCTGGATCATGATATATGTTTGTACTTTCTCCATTTCCCCAAGGAATTTTCATAATTATATCATACATTTTATCTGAATCTATCTGACCCATATCCATTAAACCAGCATCTTCACTGAGTTTTGTTTTTACCGGAACTAACTTAAACAACATCCCGTCAAGTTGTAAATATTCTTTCATCCAGAGATAGTCGTCGTCTCCAAAACTTCCTGGACTAAAATATATAGGTCGCTTCCAGTTGTTATTTGCAACGGCATCGAGCATCATCAAACGGTTTTTATAAAGTGCACCGCCTTTTATATCAATATCAATATAAGGAACTATTGAATCATTGTATTTTGGATTTACAACTTTATTTGCAATAACTGCATTTTTATCAACAGGAATTCGCACTTTATTTGTTGGAAAAAAATGTAATCTTTGCCCACTTTGCATTTCAACTTCTGTAATGGTGTCTTCGCTTTTTGCAAAATTTAAAAAGTCTTTAATATCCCATCTATTTTCTGTGCGTTTATTAAAAATTATTCCATCTCTTTTGTCTCCTACATATTGTAAATGATTAAACGAAATGGGCATTCCGTCTGCTTTATAAGTTTTCATTTTAGATTGGTCGATATACCAGTCTGTCATCAACAAACTTGTATTTACTATTTTAACATCGGTTCGATATCCTTCAATTTCTTGAGCATACCAAAGTGGAAAAGTATCGTTATCGCCAATTGTAAATAGTATTGCGTTTGGATCGCACGAATCTAAATATGATTTTGCCAATGACAATGCAGTATATTTTCCTGATCTGTCATGATCATCCCAATTTTGAGAAGCCATTAATACTGGAGCTCCGAGTAAACTTATTCCTATTATTATGGGTCCTGCTAACTTTGGAGTAATTTTTTCTTTAAGAATTTCATAAATTGCATAAACTCCAAAACCAATCCAAATTGCAAAAACATAAAATGAGCCTACAAGGGCATAATCGCGTTCGCGGGGTTCAAAAGGGCGTTCATTTAGGTAAATTTTAAGAGCAAAACCCGTAAATAAAAATAAGGCTAGAAGTACATAAAAACTTTTTAAATCACGTTGAGCGTGGTACATTAATCCAATTAATCCTAGAATAAAAGGGATAAAATAATACACATTTCGACCTTTATTGTGGATCATATCATCAGATAAATTGTCTTGTGAACCTAAATGAATTGTATCGATAAATTTGATGCCACTCAACCAGTTTCCGTCTAAACTATCATATCTGCCTTGGTTATCATTTTGCCGACCTACAAAATTCCACAACAAATAACGAATGTACATATAACCAAATTGAAACTCAGCCATAAAACTTAAATTGGCAGCAGTTGACGGTTTTTCGATATCTAAATACTCTCCATAAGCTTTCAAAAATGCAATATAACCATCATTATCGATTTTATGAGAGGCATAAGCCTGACGAAATTCTGCAACAACATCAGTCAATTCTTTTTCTTCCGAATAATCTGCTTTTATTTTAAATTTAGGAACATCTGTAAAGTTTATATATCCTTCAACATTATCTGTGCTCCACATTCTTGGCAAAATA
>JANXVF010000067.1 GCA_025351785.1 Flavobacterium sp. | reverse complement strand
TTTAATCTCGCCAACAATAAAACTATCTGCTAAACAAATACAAAAATCTAGAGTTTTATTTTTATCGAGAATTTCAACCTGATTTTTTATAAAATTTGGATGCATTATATCATCACTATCAAACCATTTTATATAATCACCACTAGATTTTGAAAAACCATAATTTCTGCAAGCATTTGCTCCTTTTATTCTGTTTTGAGGTCTTTTATAAAAATGAAACCTATTGTCTTTTTCTATAAATTTTAAAACTAATTCTTCTACCTCTGGCTTACTTCCGTCATCAATAATAATACACTCCCAAGCTAAATAATCTTGGCAAAGTATAGAATTTAATGTGTCAGATAAAACAGAAACTCTATTAAAAGTTGGGATTATTATTGAAACAAGCTTACTCATTAATTTTTATAATTAATTACTATTCTTCTTAAAAACTTTAAAGTACTATACAATCCAAAGTTTATTAAATGAAATTTAATAAAAAATAATGACTCTTTTATTTGCATTTTTTTGAAAAAGAAACGTTCCCCACGTTCTAATATTATTTTTATTTGATTTTTTGTAAATTTATTTTTATAATTTTTTAAAATTAGATAATAAAATTGCAAACTGGATTTTATTTTTAAATTTTCATTATTTTTACTTCCTGATATGCTCTCACAACTTATTCTAACATAAACGGTTGCATTATTTATGGTATATACGCTATCAAAATTTGAAAATTTTAATAGTGCCAAATCATCAGCATACCAAGCTAGTGGAAAGTTATAAAATTTTTTTTGAAGATAAATTTCTTTACTATAAACATATTCAGAAAGTGAACTTCGAGTTTCTCCTTTTATTTTTCTAATTAAAAAATCAGTAGATTTTTCAATTATTGGGTGTGTAAATAATTGTGAAAGTTGGTTGTTGTTTTCGTCTATTAATATTGTTGCAAACCTTGTTACAGCAAATGTGTTAGTTTCTTTTTGAGATAAATAAAAACTTTCTACTACATTTTTTTCTAATACATCATCATCGCCAAGTATCATAAAATAATTCTCCTCTTGAACTTTTTCTAAACACCTATGCCATTGTTTTGTTAAAGAAATTTTGCCTATATTGGTTTTAAATGAAAAATATTCTATATTAATTAAATCTTTAAATTCATTAATTATCTCTAATGGATTTTGTGTACTATTGTCATTTCCTATATAAACTTTAAAGTTTTTATTAGTTTGTATTGCAAGAGATTGCAAGGTTTGTTTAAAAAATTTTAATTTATAATAAGGTATAACAATAGCCAGCATTATTTTAGTAGCTTTTTTATTTTTTTTATTGGACTTAGAATAAAACTTCCCAATTTAAAACTATTACTTTTTTGTAGTCTTAGTGTCATTTCTTCTTCTACAATATTATATCCGCTAAATATAGTGGTTTTTTGTTTTATAATATCTGTGTCACTACTTATAGAAATTAAATACAAAGGTTCTAGATTTAAATTTGTTAAACTATTGTAATTTCCAGTATAAACTTGAGTAATTTGGCTTGAATTATCTTCTTGAATTATTGAGTTCCCGTTAATGTAGGATTGATTTAAAAGTTGGTTATTATTAAAATTTAGATTTAATAAATTGATATATTCGTCTTTGTAAAGTTCTTTAATGTGAAATTTATTTACAAAAGTGCGTTTATCAGAATAATATAACTTATCGGGTGTAGACATAATAAGTATTCCATTGGGTTTTAAAATTCTTTTTATTTCCTTAAACATTTCAAGATGTTTATCGTGGTGTTCTAGAGTTTCAAAACTTACCACAACATCTATAGAGTTAGTTTCTACAGGAATATCCTCGGCTGACCCAATTTTGAAAACGAGATTATTTTTTTTATATTTTATAGAAGCTTTTTCAATAGATTCTTTATCTATATCTACTCCAATTACGTGTTGTGCTGTTTTACTTATTAAATTACTACCATAACCTTCTCCTGATGCAATATCTAGCACTTTTTTACCTATAATATAATCATTTACAAGCGCATATCTATGTAAATGATCTATTGCATCTCTAGTATAAATAAAGGTTTCTAGTCGTTCCCCTGTCCATTTTTTTTTCATAATTTTATTTCCAATTTAAAATTGGTCTTACAATACCTGGTATATTGTCAGAATAATCGCCACGAATCTTTCTGTTTCCTATTTCGTCTATAATGGTAAAACCTACTAAATCTAGCTCATGAAACTCTACCAAAAATGGATTATATTTCATTATTGCAAAACTACAATTATAACCGCCTTCTGCAAGAAAATTTCCTGGTATCGTTATGGTTTTTTTATAAATTCCTTTCGATAATTTTTCATTCAATGTGCTTGAATGAAAATCGTGAGAACTCAAAATATGAATGTTATGGCTATTGAACAAATTAAATCCGTGGGTAAACAAGTTATTATCGGTCAAGATTTGATAAGTAAATTCAATTTTAATACTTTGAGTAATTAAATGATTCAAACTTACTTCGTTTTTTGAGTTAAGTATTTTAACTTCTAGTAATTTAAAATTCAAATTCCCAGGCGCATTGTCGATATCCCATTTTCTATAGGCAAGTGTATTTGATTTTTTTAAATATTCATCTATTGCTTTATCGGTGATACCATTAAAACTTGTTTTTCCACTTTCTAAAACTATTCCTTTGTTACAAAGACTTTGTACGGCACCCATATTATGACTCACAAAAAGTACTGTTCTGCCTTGACCTTTACTAATATCTCCCATTTTGCCTAGACATTTTTTTTGAAACTCGGCATCGCCTACGGCTAAAACTTCGTCTACAATAAGAATTTCGCTTTCTAAATGTGCTGCAACTGCAAATGCTAATCGAACGTACATTCCAGATGAATATCGTTTTACTGGTGTATCAATATATCGTTCTACACCTGAAAAATCAATAATCTCGTCTAGTTTTCTTGTAATTTCTTTTTTGCGCATTCCAAGTATTGCGCCATTAAGATAAATATTTTCTCTTCCTGATAATTCTGGATGAAAACCTGTTCCTACTTCTAGTAAACTTGCAATGCGACCTTTAACTTTAATTTCACCAGTTGTAGGTGCAGTAACTCTTGAAAGCAATTTTAATAATGTACTTTTTCCTGCTCCATTTTTTCCAATAATTCCAACAGCATCGCCTTGGTTTACTTCAAAGTTTATATCTTTTAAAGACCAAACGATATCGCTTGTTCCTTTAATACTTCTATCGTTAGTTTCGCCAATTTTTAAAAAAGGGTCTTCTTTTCCTAAAATTTTTGTCTTCCAAAATCGGTCAAAATCTCTTGATATTGTTCCACTACCTATTTGTCCTATTTGATAAGCTTTAGATATATTTTCTAATGTTATAACTGGTTTTGCCATTATATAGTGTCAACAAAATTTTTCTCGGTTTTATTGTAAACAATAATTCCTAAAAATAATATTATAAATGTTACTAAAGTAGAATATCCTAATGTTCCAAAAGAAAAATCACCTTTTCCTAGAAATGCGTACCTAAAAGCTTCAATTATTCCTGACATTGGGTTTAATTCAACAAATTTACCATATCCTTTTTCTCTGACATAGCTTAACGGATAAATTATTGGTGTGGCATACATTAAAAGTTGAACTCCAAAAGTTACTAAAAATGTTAAATCTCTATATTTTGTTGTCATTGCAGTTATAATTAATCCTAAACCTAATCCTAGCAAAGCCATCAAAACCACCAAAAAAGGAAATAAAAATAATCCAAAGGTGATATGAAAACTTGTTCCAGCAATAGGAAAAAAATAAAAATAAATCATCATCGAAATCAATAATAATAATTGAACTCCAAATCTAACTAGATTACTTACAACAATACTAAGAGGCATGATTAATCTAGGGAAATATACTTTGCCAAAAATACTGGCATTGTCTCTAAAAACGGTGCTGGTTTTGCTTAAACAATCAGAAAAATAATTCCAAGAGGTTATGCCTGTTAAGTAAAATAGATATTTAGGCAAACCATCGGTGCTAATTCCGGCCAAATTTCCAAAAACAAATGAAAATACTATTGTTGTAAAAATGGGTTGAATAAAAAACCAAATAGGTCCAAGAATTGTTTGTTTATAAAAACTTATAAAATCTCTCTTTACAAACAAAATCATAAGATCTCTGTAATGCCAAACATCACTAAAATTCAAATCAAATAAGGACGTTTTGCCCTTTATTATTAAATCCCAATCTGATGATTCGTAATTGTTTTTCATTATAAAACGCAATTGTTCAAAATTTCTATTTTTAAAAAAATTAAACGCAAATATAGCAATTTACGGCAATGATTGTCATGATTTATTTATATTTAATTTATATTTGTTGCTTATTAAATAGTATAATTTTGTTTTTTTTTAAAAAGTCTTATCCTTTATTAGTTGATATAATTCCCGAAAATTATGTTGACATTCATTCACATTTGCTTCCAGGAATAGATGATGGTGCTAAAAATATTGATGAAACTATTTCAATGATTAGTGAGTTAAAAAAACTTGGTTTTTCAAAGTTTGTAACCACTCCTCATATTATGACTTTTGTATGGGAAAATTCTAGAAAAATTATTGAGGATACTCTTAATCTAACAGTAAAAAATTTAGAGAATTCTGGAACTTTAACCCCTATTAAAAGTGGAGCAGAATATATGATGGATATGAACTTTCTTAAAATTTTTAAGGAGGAAAAATTATTGACTTTAAAAGATGATTATGTTTTAGTTGAAATGTCATACATAAATGCTCCAATTCAGTTATATGACATTATTTTTGAGTTGCAAGTAGAAGGGTATATTCCTGTTTTAGCTCATCCGGAGCGATATAATTTTTACCATAATAATATAAATGAATATAAAAAACTAAAAAACTCAGGATGTTTATTTCAATTAAATTTATTATCTACAACGGGGTACTATGGCCCTCAGATTTCTAAATCTGCTGATGTTTTGTTGCAAAACAATCTAATTGATTTTGTCGGTTCAGATGTACACCATCAAAAACATATTGACTTTTTATCAAAAAAAATTGTCCTGAAAAACCACTTAAAATTAAATGAAATTTTTCAAAACAATTTGATATTCGATTTTTAAAATTAAGATTTCTTCTTAAATAAATATATTAATTTTTCATACCATTTTAATTCAACAGTATCCTGTCCATAGCCATATCCGTAACCGTAACCGTATCCGTAACCATATCCGTAACCATAGGATTTTTTTTGTTCCGTGTCGTTCAATAAAATTGCCATATTAGGGAGTTTTTGCTCTAAATATAAAGACTCAGCATATAATAACATTCTTTTATCTAAATAATTTGCTCGAATGACATAAACTACTGCATTTGCATTTTTTGAAATCAATAGTGTATCGGTTACCACACTTACTGGAGCTGTATCTACAATGATGTAATCAAAATGTCTTTTTAATTCTGCAAACATTGTGTTTACTTTATCGCTCATTAAAAGTTCAACAGGATTTGGTGGAACCGCACCTGATGGGAGCACATAAAAATTTGTGAAATCTTTTACAGGTACAACATAATCCATTATAGACTCATCAGATTTTGATAAATAATTTGTAACTCCTTTTGCAGGAATAGCAATGTATTGATCTAATTTTGGATTTCTAATATCTAAACCAACAATTAAAACTTTTTTTCCAGAAAAAGCAATCGTGGTAGCCAAGTTGACGGCGCAAAAAGTTTTACCTTCTTTTGGTATTGAAGATGTTATAAATACTGTTTTACAAGCATCGTTAACAACATCTGATAAAACAAATTCTAAGTTTGTTCTAATCATTCTAATTGCTTCAGCCGAACTTGACCGACTATTAGGTTGAATAATAATATCGCTTGTTTCTGATTTTGGCAAATCGCCTAAATATGGAATTGTAACTTTACCTTGAACGTCTTGTCTGGTTTTTATTTTTGAATCTAAAAGTTGCATGATGTAGATAATCCCAAAAGGAATTAAAAGACCTAATACAAAGGCTCCTAAATAAAAAATAAGTTTATTTGGCGAAACCTGACCCGTTAGATAGGCACTATCAATAACTTTTGCTTTAGGCGAAGTAACGGCTAATGATATTGCTGTTTCTTCTCGCTTTTGAAGTAAATATAAATATAGAGTCTCTTTAATACTTTTTTGTCTAGATATTTCACCAAATATTTTTTCGTGTGTAGGTGCTTTATAAATTTCTCCTTCAAAAACATTTTTTTGACCTGATAAATCGCCTCTGTTTATTTTCAAATCATTTTGTCGACTGTACAAACTTTCAATAATATTTTGTTTTATTGCAGGAAGCTGTGCATCAATAGTTTTGATTCTGGGATTTTGAACTGTGCCACTATTGGAAATCTTTCTTCTTTGAAGAATTAATTCGTTATATTCTTTAATATATTCTGCAGATGTTTCTGTACCGCTAATAATGTTTGTAGGAATTAAATCATCCTCTTTTGTGCTTTTTACAGCCTCAAGCATATATTTACCAACTTTTAGTTGGGTTTCCATATTGTTTAAAGATTTATCATACTCTGTTGCCGTCGTCAAATCTAATTCGGCATCCATTGGCAAATCTGTCAATCGATTTTTTTTCTTATATAACTCGCCTTTATCTTCTATCCCTCCAAGTTCTTTTGCAATTAAATCTAACTCTTTATCGATAAAAGCTTTTGTGTTTTCTGCAACCTGATTTCTATCATTTATTGCGTCACTATTATACATTCTTATTAATTCGTCCAAAAAATTTATTGATCGGGTGTAAATAGGATCTGTAGTTGTAATGGTAATAATGTTTGTTTTATCTTGAGAAGTAACATTTAAATTACTAGAAAAATCGAGTGCTTTGGATTCTAATTCAGATTTTACTACATAAACATCTGTAATATTATCTGTCGATTTACTATTCAAAATAACAATAAAATCACCTAAACCTGAATGAATATTTTGATCATATCTGTATTGAACAGGATTTTTACCGTTGCAATCAAGCAACACAAAACTTTTTTTTGATATTTCAGAAATTGTAAAAGTCGAATCAATTGCGTTATATCGAGGCGATTTTTTTGTAAAAACTAGTTCTACTGGAGAAGTTTGGTACAATTCTCTAAAAACAACTCTACCTTCGCTAAAGTAGCTTATGTCTAATCCGAGTTCGCTAACTGCATGTTGTGATAAAGTTCTCGATTTAAGTATTTCAATTTCATTATCGACATTGCTTTTTCCCGAAAAAATATTTAAGTCACTAAAAGCGGAAAGTTCACTTGAACCTCCTTTTTTTTCATCTTTAATCAATACTGTAGCTGTAATTCCATAATCTGTGATGTAATATCTCAGATATATAAAAACCGTTGTCATACAAATTAATAAACTAAGCAAAAACCATTTCCAGTAATATAAATAATTGAAAAGTTGCTCTTTTAAACTAAAATCGTTTGATGGAGAATCGTTAATAGGAAGTGAATTTAACATGTTATGCTTTTTTTAAGATTAAGAAAAGTGTTAATCCAAAACCTAATATTGAAAATATGGTTACAACGTTTGTGCTTATTGCTGTTGAATCTATTTTTGATTTCTTTGGTTCTACATATATAACATCATTTTGGTCTAAATAATAAAAAGGCGAATTCACAAAATCTGCTTTTGTAATATCAACTCTGTTATAGGTTTTTATGCCTTGAAAATCTCTTATTACCAAAATATTGTTGCGCTTACCATATAAAGTCAGATCACCACATTGTGAAATTGCTTCTAACATTGTAAACCGCTCACTATTTACATTTATTATTCCTGGCTTAGAAACCTCACCTAAAACAGATACTTTAAAGTTCATTATTCGAATATTAATTACTGGATCTTTAACAAAATAAGGTGCTAATTTTTGTTTTAGTAATTTTTTTAAATTATTTACTGAGTATCCAGCAACATCGACTGAGCCAAGTGTTGGAAAATCAATTTTACCAAAATTATCAACTAAATAAGTTTGTTTTTGAATTGCAAAACTATTATTTGCAGCTCCAGATGTGGCTTGATTCTCAAGGTTAAAAGGTTCTGATGCTACAGGTTCGTCTGACGAAATATTAATATATAACATATCATCATTTTGTATTAAAGGCTCATAATTTGAAGACGGATTATCAAAATTTTGATTTCCTTGAAAATATACAATACTTTTTTTGGGGACACAAGATGTTACTATTATAACAAAAATTACATATATGTAGATTTGGCAGTTTTTCATAAAATTGTTGTATTTTTAAGGCAGGGGCAAATATATTAAAAGTCTTTAAATATTGCTCTATTTAGTGTAAACATAATAATCTTTAACTTCAATATCTAGCGTTTGAAACTCTGAATTTAAACTTTTAAATTCTGGCACTAACCATTTCATTTTTGAAACAATTTGATCATTGTTACCTTCGTTAGACAGTAAAATAAGAGAATTTATTGTGTCTGAAATAACATCAAATTTTTCTGATTTTTCTTCGGCAATCATTATTTTTTCATGATGAGTTGCTAAATTTTTTGCCGAGTCATTCAACAACTCTTCATACAATTTTTCGCCAGGTCGCAAACCAACAATTTTAATTTTAATATCTTTTTCTGGAATAAAACCTGCTAATCGAATCATTTTTTTTGCTAAATCAATAATTTTTACTGGTTTTCCCATATCAAAAATATAAATCTCTCCACCATTTCCCATCGAGCAAGCTTCAAGTACAAGTTGACAGGCTTCAGGGATAGTCATAAAATACCTAATTATCTCGGGGTGAGTTATAGTTATTGGTCCACCTTCTTGAATTTGTTTTGAAAATAGTGGCACAACCGACCCATTAGATCCGAGTACATTTCCAAATCGAGTGGTTATAAACTTGGTGTACTGATCTGGATTTAACTTTTTATTTTTATAATGTTTGGATTGAACGTACATTTCTGCAATACGCTTACTAGCACCCATGACGCTACTCGGATTTACAGCTTTGTCGGTAGAAATCATCAAGAAACGATCTACTTTATATTTTTGTGATAAATCGGCGACGTTTTTAGTTCCTAAAACATTTGTGAAAATTGCCTGACTTGGATTTTCTTCCATCATAGGGACATGCTTATACGCTGCAGCATGATATACTAAATTTGGCTTATAGGTTTGAAAAATCTTTTCTAAAACATCAAAATTTCTAATATCTGCAATTACATTTTTTACATCTATAGTATGATCCATCTGTAAAATTTCTAAACATAAACTGTGCAGTGGCGTTTCAGCTTGATCTAATATTATAATTTTATCAGGAGAAAAATTTAATACTTGTCTAACAATTTCGCTTCCAATTGATCCAGCAGCACCAGTAACTAAAATAGTTTTTCCTTTTAATTTAGCCGAAATAGAGTTTGTGTCTAAAACTATTGGTTTTCGTTCTAATAAATCATGAATTTCAAAATTTTTGATGTTTTTTGAAATTTCTTTTTGATCATCCCAATCTGATACTACAGGAATAGTAAAAACTTTAAACCCATAATCAATACACTCATCTACAATAGCTAATCTTTCGTCTTTTGTTAAGCTATTATCAGCTATTATCAAAGCTTCCGCTTTAAGACTTCTCATGGAAACAGCGATACTTTTCTTTGAATGTAAAATGGGTAAATTCAATATTCGTTTAGAAGTATTTTGATTATTTTTATCGATAAAAGCCAGCAATTTAAATCTTCGAGGATTTTCTGCAAGTAACGCATTTGCTACCGCTGTTGCATTTGCATCAGAACCAAAAATAATAGCATTTGTTTTTTTTATCAAACTCGAATCGCCAAAAAATTTTTCAAAAGATTGTTTGACAATTATTCGATAAAAAAACAAAAAACTAAACGAAAGTATTGTATTTATAAATGCTCCCGTAGTCATATAAACTTTCTGTTTATTTAAAATAACAATGAGAAAATTTAATACTAAAAGAACCACAAATGTTGAAAACTGTGAAAAAAAAAGTTTTAAAGCATCGATATATGATGAATGCCTAATAATTCCAGAATAAGTTCTGAATAGCCAGAAGAAAAAAACATTTACTAACAAATAAAAAATAATCCCAAAAGCAATATGCTCTTTTGGAATATACTGAAGTTTTAATCCTTGAAACAACAAAAATGTGATAATACCAGTTACTACTATGATTATCATATCAAAAAATAATATCAGCCATCTAGGCAGATAACCAAGATTCTTTAGATTAAAACCTAAACTAACTTCAGAAAAGACGTTACCTAGCTCTGACTTTAAATTTCTTTTTTGTTTTGAATTCAATTTTTGATTTAATTAATAATTTAAGTAAAGTTAGTTTAAAAAAAGTTGTTAAAAAAAACTTAAAATAAATTTATTTGTTTTTCAATTCGAAGTTTTTCAATTTCGGTCAAATTTGATCCTGATGGTAAACATAATCCATCTTCAAATAATTGAGCGGCTGTAGATCCTCCATAATATGGAGCGTCTTTAAATATTGGTTGTAAATGCATGGGTTTCCATAATGGTCGACTTTCTATATTTTCTTTTTCTAAAAATAAACGTAAGTTTTCTCTCGTTTTATCACCATTTTTTTTAGGATTTACCGTAATAGCTGTTAACCAGTAATTCGAAAAAAAATCATCATTTGGTTCTGAGAAAACTTCAATTCCGTCAAATTTTTCAAAAATATTTTTATAAAAATTATGCATTTCTCTTCGCAAGGTAACATGATGATCTAAAACTTCCATCTGTCCGCGACCTATTCCTGCACAAATATTACTCATTCTATAATTATATCCAATCTCGCTGTGTTGATAATGAGGTGCATTATCGCGAGCTTGGGTTGCAAGAAAAATAGCTTTATTTTTTTGTTCTAAATTTTTTGTAACAATAGCACCACCACCCGATGTAGTTATAATTTTGTTCCCATTAAAAGATAAAACTCCTAAGGCGCCAAAAGTGCCACACTTTTTACCTTTATAAAGACTTCCCAGTGCCTCTGCACTATCTTCTAATATTGGAATTTCATATTTTAAAGCAATACTTGTTATCGCATCAACTTTAAATGGCATTCCATAAAGATGAACTGCTATAATCGCTTTGGGCTTTTTATTTTTTGCTATACAAGCTTTTATAGCAACTTCGAGTGCTTCTGGACAAATATTCCAGGTATCTTTTTCACTATCTACAAAAACAGGTGTTGCACCTTGGTAGACTATTGGGTTTGCCGATGCCGAAAATGTCATGGTTTGACAAATTACAAAATCACCTACTTTAACATCTAGCAATATTAAACCTAAATGCAAACCAGCAGTTCCAGAACTTAAAGCACCGACGAAAGAATTTTGACCAATATATTTTTCTAAATCATTCTCAAAACCAGTTACATTTGGCCCTAATGGCGCAACCCAGTTTGTATCAAACGCTTCCTTTATATATTTTTGTTCATTTCCTCCCATGTGTGGTGAGGATAACCAAATTTTAGTGTTATTCATCTTTAGGATTATATTTTATTATTCTGCCAGGGTTTCCAACTACTACTGCATAATCTGGAACATCTCTTATAATAACTGCACCTGCTCCTATTGTTGCCCATTTTCCTATTACTACTCCTTGAATTATGGTTGCACCAATTCCTACATGTGTTCCTTCTCCAACTGATATATTGCCCGCTAATGTTGTTCCGGGTGAAATATGTACAAAATTTTCGATAAAACAATCATGTTCTATAATCGCTCCAGTATTGATAATGCAATGCTTACCAACTTTTGTATCGGGATTAATTATTGCGCCAGCCATAACAACTGTTCCTTCTCCTATTTTTGCAAAATTAGAAATTTGTGCTTTAGGATGAATAGCATTAGCATAGTTTATATCAAATTTAATCGATATTTTTTTTCTTACTTTATTATTTCCAATTGAAATTATAGCATTATCAAAAAAATTGAAATCAAATTTATCAGTTTTAATAACTTCTATACCGAGCAAATTATTTGATTTTGGATTGTCATCAATTATATTTTCAATATGAATACCGTTGTTTTGTAAAATATCTACAATAACTTTTGCATGACCGCTTGCACCATATAATTGTATTTTATTTTCCATTAAATGGTTCAATTGTAGCTTCGTTTGTAGCTGATATTCCATCACTATTGATGACTTTTAATATGGTTTTAAAAAATATTTTAAAATCTAAAACAAAAGATATAGAATCGACATATTGCACATCGTACCTAAATTTTTCATCCCACGAAATTGCGTTTCTTCCGTTAACCTGAGCCAAACCGGTGATTCCAGGTTTTACTTCATGTCGTCTGTTTTGAAAATCAGAATACAAATGAACATAGTTTGTTAACAAAGGTCGAGGCCCTATTAAACTCATGTCGCCTTTGAGAACATTCCATAACTGTGGCATTTCATCTAAAGAAGTTTTTCTCACAAAAATTCCAATCTTTGTTAACCGTGCTGCATCAGAAAGTAAATTTCCAGAAGCATCTCTTTTATCATTCATTGTCTTAAACTTTACAATCTTAAAAACTTTACTATTCTTTCCGGGTCGCAACTGAAAGAAAAAGGGTTTACCGTTATTAGCAATGCACAGCAAAATTACTACAAAAATGAAAATTGGGGACAAAATAATTAGTCCTATTAAACTTGCGATAAAATCAAATAATGGTTTTATAAAAATTTTATACATGCTCTAATAAACTTTCGTATTCTTGTTCTAATGCCTTCCAAACTAAAGATTGTTCATATCGTGAGACTACACTTTCTCTAGCTTTACTTTGTAATGATTGATAAAGATATTTATCTGTAAAAACTAATTTCATGGCTTCAAAAATAGCATTTTCATTTTTAACAGGAATAATAATTCCATTATGATTGTGTTTTATGATCTCGTTACATCCATTAATGTTGCTTACTACACAAGGCAAATTCATCGCACAAGCCTGTATAACAACATTTGGAAAACCCTCCCGATAACTAGGAAATATTAAACAATTTGCAATAGCAAGATACGGGCGAATGTCGGACTGATATCCTACATCTACGATATTTTGGTTACTTTTTATTTCCTGCAAGGTTATATTTTTAATTGGATCTAAGTCCATTTCTAGGTTTCCTACAAGTAGCAATTTGCAATTTTGATATTCCTCTTGAAATGATTTAAATGCAAAAACTAACTCGTTAATTCCTTTATCGCTTACTAATCGTCCAACAAATATAAAAACGAAATCATCTTTTTTTATATTTAAAGATTGCATTAAAGTTAAATTCTGTTCCTCAGAAAAAATTTGTGGATTAAAATAATTAACATCAACTCCATTTACATTTCCAAAAGCAAGGATTTTGAGTGGCTTTTTTGTAATTTCATATTGAATTAAATCGTTTTTAACTCCCTGACCCTCAGGATAAATATTAGTTGCAAAACGACATAAAATTTTATCCATTACTATTAAAAGTCGTTTCGAAAATCCTTTTTTGGTAGGGAAGATTAGGCCTGTAAAAGTGTGAATTCGTATGGGAACATTTGCAAAATATCCTGCAATCATAGATATCAAACCAGCTTTTGGTGTTATGGAATGTACAATTAAAGGTTTTTCTTTTTTTAATAAAAAATATAATCGAATCAATGAAACAAAATCATTTAAAGGCGAAATTTGTCTTTCAAAAGAAACATTAATAACTCTTATTTTTTCTCTAACTCGAACATCTTGTAAATTTGAGTCATCACCAGAAACAGCAATAATTTCGTATTTTTTACTTAAAAATTCTAATTGACCTTTAAGTAAAACGTTTAATGATAGTGCAATAGTTGAAGTTCGAATAATTTTTTTCATGTAATCAACTAAGTTTATTTCAAATTTATGGGTTCTTATTTTAATTTTATTTCAATACATAATATTGAAATTTAAAAAAATTAACTGAATAAAAATAAAAGTAGCTAATAAAAAGTAAACAATTTAGAATTTATATTGAATTGATAATAAATTCCTCTAATAACTGAGCAGATTTTTGCCAAGACAACTCTGTTTGAGCATAATTTAAGGCATTTTTTCCTAACTCAAAAATTAAATCTTCTGAGCTATATAGCTTTATTATTGCAGTTGCGATTGATTCTGAATTTGGCTCCACAAGAATACCAACATTCGCTGGAACTTGCTCAGCCAAAGCTCCAACATCTGTAGCGACTACTGTTTTTTCACATCCATAAGCTAATGGAATTATTCCAGATTGACTAGCATCGATATAAGGAAGCACTACAAAATCACATTTTAATAATAATTCTCCGATATTATCCTCTGTAAGCCAATGGTTTACGATTTCTAAATTTGACTCATGTGCTTCTATTTGTTTTTTATATGAAGTTAAATCGCCTTGACCTGCAATGACTATTTTTAAATTTGGAAATTTTATTTTTACAATAGCAAAAGCATCCAATAGCAATCCAATCCCTTTATATTTTTCAATTCTACCAATAAATAAAAAAGAGTTATTTAAAATTCTCAAAGTTGTAGTGTGATTTTTTTTATAATACCCAAAACTTGCATGAGGTATTACTGCAATATCCGATTTTTTAAAACCTAATTTTTGAGCGTTCGGTATATCTCTAGTATTTAAAATAATAATTTTACTAGACAATTTTATACTTAAATAATACAATGGATACAATATTTTGCTTTCGCCAACATGAGTTTTTAAATCGTGTATTGTAGAAAAAATTTTATGTTTTTTTAAGAAAAAATACAAAACTGGACACCACAAGTGAACAAATGATGCGTAGATTCCGTTTGGATTAAAACGATTTATAGCACTAATAATTTGGTGATAATTTTTATAATTTAAAGAATTGACAATAAAACTTTTCTTGTCTGTGTAGGTTTTAAAATAATTAATGCTAACATTTTTATGGTTTTCAAAAGTAGTATTCCAGACAGTTTTATTTTCAATACTTTCAGACAAAATTAATTGAATTTCGTGATTTACAGCCAAAGCTTTGGCCATTTCGAGAGTATAAACAGGTCCTGCACCAAGTCTGCCTAAATATAAAATTGTAATTTTCATTTATTGAATTTTTGCCTATTTGATTATAATTTTGCGAAAATTTATTTTTAATTTTATCGATTTCGATATTTAATATAACCATACAGAATAATACCTGGGAAAATTGCAAGCAATGTCAAAAATTTCTCGGGAGATTCATTAATAAAATTTAAATTGCTCGAAAATAAACTACTAGAAACATAATGAATTGCATTTCTAAATTTTACCGATAAATAAGGAACATACTCCATCAAAATTTTTCGTTGTTGTGCAAATCCTTTAGGATTTTTGATGTATTGTTTAAAAATATTTAGAGTAGATCCATCATTTTGATAATCGACAATGCAAAAAACCTCATTAAAACAAAGTACTTTATAATCTCGATCTATAACTATTGGTAAATATAACGGAACAAATTTTTCTCCTTCAAAAACTGGATATTCTTTATATTTTTTAATAACGTCTGTTCTATAAACCGATTTTTTGTCTCCCGTTATTTTATATTTTGGCTGCAACTCAGTATAGGTACATTCTTTTAAATATTCGTGAAATGGAACCCCAATTATTTTTCCCTCAATTGTGGCATCAAGTCCTACAAGTCCTGCATATTTTTCACTTCCGAATTTTCGCCACAATAAAATTATTTTTTCAATAGCATCATTTGGCATAAAATCATCTGAGTCGATACAAACATTTAATTCGGTCTCGATTAATTTATGTGCTTCGTTGTGACCCGTGTGCATCCCACCATTTTGTTTGAAATGATATCTTATTTTAATTTTATTTTGATCAATCCAGCTTTGAACTAAAGTTTTTGTATTGTCTGTAGAGCCATCGTCAATTATTAACCATTCAAAATCTTGACTAGTTTGGTTTACTAAGCTTTCATAACAAATTCCCAAGCAATATGCTCGGTTAAAAGTAGGAGTAAAAACAGTTAATGTTTTCATTAATGATCAAAAATTAGGTTACTTTTTTAATAATAGACTCGATTACTTTTTGAGGTTTGCAATATTCATCCCAATATTTTAAAGCTCCTTCTTCGAGTTTTTTTACATAATTTGGATTTTCGATTAAGTAACAAATGGCTATTTGAATATCTTCTTCAGTGTTTTCAACAAAGTGAATATTTTTTCCATGTTCTAAAGGATAAGGTAACTCATTTGATAATTCTGTCGAAATTATTGCTTTTCCTAAACATAAATACTCGGCAATTTTCCATCCATGACAATGCTCAACAGATGGAGTATTAAAAACAAAATAGGATTGTTGAGTTTTTGAAATGTAAGTTTGTAAATTTAATTTTTTTCGACCTGTTTCTAATTGTTCCAAATCTGGGATATAATCACATTCATACCCTATATCTACAAATCCACCTTCGAATATTAAATCACTGTTTAATTTACAAGCTCTTATGAAATTAGCTCTAGCTAAGTTAACGAAAGCTGTGCTTTTATGCCATATAGAAGCCATCATAAAAACTTGTTTTGTCGTAGAAGCTTTATAATAATAATTTGAAAGTGGCACTCTTTTTATATACATTCTAAGATTGTCTAATATCACTTTTTTAATCCCTTGCTTATTGTTTACATTTTGATTTTTTAAAATAAAAAACAAATGCTTTGTAGTATCAAACAAATTAAAAACGCGTATTCCAAAACTAGGAGCTATAGAAATAATTTTTGGGAAATTTACATTTAAAAGTTCTGTATCGTTATTTAAGCATTTTAATACTAAACTTCGACTCAATTGATGATGAAAATTAATTTTTGCATAAACATCACTCCAAAGTAACATTTTTGCATCGACATCTCGTGGGTCATGAAAATCTACAACTATATTATAAGTATTTCCATCGGTACAAATATTGAATAAAAAACATCGATTTTTGTCCTGAAATTGATTAAACTCATCAAAACTAAAAATAGCATTTTTACCGTAAGTTTTTAATATCCCATCAATATAAAACGCGGCATAATGCATGTTGCAACCAGCGTCCATTATGATTTTTGTATTTTTCATGGCATTACTATTTTGCAACCAAAATAACATTCATAAAATAAGTGAATGAAAAATAAATTAATATAATGAAGCCCGTTACTCGATGTTGGTATTTAAACATCTGGCTTTTTAATAGCGGATAAATTATAACCACTCCAAGCATAAACCAGGATAAATAAGCAAATCGGTTGGAGAAATTTGCCCTAATTACTAAAACCCAAAAACCGTTTACCATCAAATAAATATTCAAGATTTGATTATAATAGGGATCTTCAAATTTTTTCTTGATTACAAAATAATAGGCAGCAAAAACTCCAGAAGCACTGTAGAGCAAAAAATCCCATCGGAAACCAACTTTTAAGACCACATTTTCGTTCAATTTGCTGAACTCTCCAATGTAAGCACTTACACTTTTGTCTTCGAATATTCCTAATTTTAAAAAAAAGTTGGAAAAAATACTCCCTAATGCAAATGATAAAGGAATTGTGACTAACCAAAACTTAAAAAAACTATTCGGTTTATTGTAAACCAAAGTAATTATATAAGCAGTTATAGGCATAAATAACGATTTATGAATAAAAAATGATATTATAAAAATAGTATACATTGCAACTTTTGAATCTCGTGAAATTGCAAATAAAAATAAACTTGTAGCAATACCATTTCGAATACCGTTAGTGCCGTAGGACCAGAAAGAATAAGAAATTATTAACGTCAAAAAAGCATAAAACCAGTAATCTTTAAATACTTTTTTGCAAAATGCAAACAAGGGCAAAACATACAATAAAACACAAATAAAAAAGAAAGAATTTGAGGTTCCAAGCTTGGTGTAATTGTACATAAAATATTCAAATAGTACGTCTTTTAAATATTTTGGTTTTCCGCCGTGTACAAACTCTCTAAATTGAATATTGTAAATAACCATATCGCCAAAACGATAATTTACTGGTCGTAAACCCATGTAAAGTATAACAAAAACTAACAATAGTATACCTATAAAACTTTTGCTTTTTAGATTAATTTTTGACTGCAAATCTCCAGATAGTCCTTGAAAAAATACTAAAAACACTATAAACAGTAAAACACCGTAATAGACTGGAACATAATATGAAATAGGAATTATTGGATTCAAATTTTAATTTTTAATTACTTTTTGTCAAAAGATTTTGCCATAATTTCATCACAATTGGAGTGCTAAAACGTAAACTATTTGTCTTCGCTTTACTACCCATTTCTTTTCTGATGGGTGTATTTTGAATCAAAAATACAATTTTTTCGGCTAACGATTCATAATTTTGGTTTTCTACCAAAAATCCATCTTGGTTCATTGTTATAATATTTCTAGGACCAGTAGGACAATCAAAAGAAATTATTGGAAGTCCAACCGACAAAGATTCTAGCAAAACCATAGGGAAACATTCGGTATTTGAAGACATTACATACATAGAATGCTGTGATAAAATTTCTAACAAATTTGAGGTAGCAGCCAATATAAATACATTTTTAGTGAGTTCATTAGTTGCAATTAATTGATTTAACATTTCAATATAATCTGGTTCACCTTGACCATAAATATGTAATTGCCAATCTGGTTCTTTTTGCATCACAATTCGCCAAGTTTTTATCAAAACATCAAAACCTTTTACTGATGCAATTCTACCTGCAGCAATTGCAGTTTTATTTTCTAATGATGCTGTGAGCGATGTATTCTCGATTGGATTTGGAATTATTGTCAGATTTTTAAACTTATAAAATTGTTTTTCATCGGGATTTAAAATAATATTGCTATCATACTTTGAAGCAATAAAGTCGTTTAGTTTGTATAATAATTTTTTAATAAACCCAGCATTTTTTTTATCGATAGATTCAAAATATCCAGAAGAATGATATTCTTTATATTTTTTAATATTTGTTTTAAAAAAAGGAATCCAATAAAAATCGAAAGCATAATTGCAAGAAATTAAACAATCAGGATTAATTTTTTTTAAAATAGTGTTCCATTGTTTGAAATGATTTGGGATTTTAAAAAAATTTATGGGATGATAATAACTTATTTTTCTGTTGTAATTAATTCCTAAATCGATTAAATTTATCAGTGAACTTAACTTATAACAAGGGTTATTAAGGTTTTGTTCTGTTGTTATAATATAAACTTCATAGCCTAAAACTTCAGCAAAATAATTAGCTTTTTGAGCCATAACTTTTTCGATTCCGCCGTGAAGATATATTTGATCTGTACTAAAAACTATTTTCATTAATTAAATCTTATGATATAAACTAAAATTAAAAATTTTAAATTATTGAAATCAAGTTTCTATTTCAACCCTAAAAAATTTCGACTCCACAACCTTTAATCATTAACTAAATCTCTAAAAAGCATATCCCATTGCGGCATTATATTTTTAGGAAGATAACGTTTTACATTTTCTTTTGCATTTTTTCCCATTGATAATCTTACATCTTGTTGTTCTATAAGTTCAATTATTTTTTCAGCAAACAATTTGATATTACCATTTGGAACTAAAAAACCGTCAACAGCATCGTTTATTATTTCACTTGGTCCACAAGGGCAATCAAAAGAAACACAGGGAATGCCACAAGCCATTGCTTCTATCAAAACCATTCCGAAACCCTCAAAGCGTGATGAAAATACAAAAAGGGATGCGTCTAGAAACTCTTTTTCGATATTTTTTACTGGCTCGAAAAAATGAACCGAATTTTCAATGTTTAAAGAAATAGCTAGTTTATCTAATTTTTGATTTTTATCTATCGTACCATAAATTTTTAATTGCCAATCTGGATGTTTTTCGTTTACAATTTTCCATGAATTTAACAATCTATCATATCCTTTCTGGATTCCTTGTTTGCCAACCGCAATTACAGTTTTGTTTTGCAAAATAGAACTCTCGGTGGGATAAAATGATAACGGATTAGAAATTACAACTGCATTTTTTAAATTCCACTCAGCCAAATTATCTTTTGTTAAAACTATAAATTTATCAAAATTTTTAGCCAAATAATTCATTGCTGAAAATTTAAAATACGAAATAATTTTTTTTGAAAATGTAGGATTTAATCCCAGTTCAATTATTTTTGAAACGTGTCTTTCATATATAATTGGGATTGCCTTTGAAATTATTTTTGGCAACAAAAAACCTTTAAATCCGTCATCACAAACCGAAATTACATCAGGAGAAATTTGATTTACACTATTTTTTATTCCAAGAGAATAACTTTTTAAATAGCGATATGGATTTCCAGAAACAGTAATATCGTGAATTTTTATTTTAGGAGAAAAGTCATAAAATATTTGAGCATTTTTCTGATTTAAAACTATGATATGAATCTCATAATTATAAACATCGACTAAATAATTTGCTTTTATAGACAAAACACGTTCTAAACCTGCGGCACCAGAAATAGCATTTGTAATGTATAGAAGTCGCATACTATTTAAGTTATTTTTTTTGTAAATACTAAAATTGCATTACCAAAAAGCTGTTTGATTTTTAGAAATTCAGGTGTGTTTTTATAGGTCAAAAATATTAATCCGTTTGTAATTACTAAACATAAAATTATTTTTACTATAAAATTTATAATCAATGAAAAATTTAAATATTGGCTTATAAAAAATATTAGCGCAACAGAAACGATGAGTAGAACTAAATACTTTATAAATTTGAGAACATAAAATTTTGGATTTATCTGCAAACCTAATTTTAAAACAATATAAGGATCATACCAAAAATTTGTAACCAACCTGGCTATTGCTGTTGCTAAAAGCACACCAAAAATGCCGTAATAATATCCAAAACAAAAAGACAAAATCAGATTAATTGCAGCGGTAAGTAAGACTAAATATTTACCTTGTTCAAAAAATCCATAAACCGATTTAAAGGTCCAAAAAGCATTTTGCATCCCAATCATAAAAAAATTAATTCCTATCATTACAGAAACATTAAATGACAATGTAAAATTTTTACCTATCCAAATTGTTATAAAATCATTCAATAATATAACTATAAACAAAGCACCCAAGCCATACAACCAAAAATTTGCAAAATTCATGACCTCAAATAAAGCCACTTGTTTTTGCTTATCTTCTTTAACGGTTACACTTGCAATACTGGATTTTACATTAGAAAACACAATTACTAAAAAATTAGTTGCAATAGCTGTCAACATTATATAATTTGAAAATTTACCTAAAATAGTCAAACCAACGAAATAATTTATAATCAAATTATCTGTGCCGTTAACTAAAGCTCCTCCAATTTTGGTATAAAACGTTGCTTTAGTATTTGATAAAATGAGTTTTTTAAGCGAGTTATCTACTTTTTCCTTTTTGTATTTTGATAAAAATTTATATTGTTTATCAACAATTTGTGTTATCCTATAATTTGACGCCAAGTTGCAAAATAACTGAACTAACAAGTAGAAAATAAAATTTTTAGTAAGTACTAAAACTACAATTTGCACAACATTTTGTATGATTAAAAAAACTGTGGTATTGGTTGTGGTTATAGCATTTTTTTGATCAGCCTCGAGCAAAGAAGCTTTGTACATAAAAAAATAAGACGAAGCTGTATTAAACAAAAAAATAAAATACAAAAATCGTATATCTTCAGTTATTGAAATCGGTTTTTGAGGAATTATGTGATCTAAAAAGGGAATTAATAGCAAACCTGTAAAGAAAATAAATGTGCCAATACTAATGTATACTTTTTTGTAAAATTGCAATATTGTAGCAATTTCATATTCGTTTTTGTCAGATAATGGTTTGTATAACGAATATATTATTGCCGACCCAATGCCAAGTTCTGCAAGTGATAGCATGGAAATTATGTTAGTAAACAAACTGTTTACTCCTAAATATTCGACAGCAAGATATTTAATAAATACAGTTCGAGTTATAAAACCCAATATCATTTGAATGACTTGAGAAATCAACCCAAAAGTGATATTTTTTACAGAATTTGCAGTTCTAGATGATTTATTCATTTTTGTTTTAAAAAAAATCTAAACAATATACCCTGTTTGATTTTCTAATTCTATTGACATTTGTTTTTTCATTGCATCAGTGATGCCATTTTGAATTAAATAACTTTTATCATAAACTACAGCTATTTTTATTGCTTGATTATGCTTTTGCATGAGTTCATGAGTTGTTGTAATAAATTTTGCAGGGTTTCCACCTACTACTGTATTTGCCAAAACCGATTTTGTTACCACACTTCCTGCAGCAACAATTGCATTTTCACCCACAGTTACACCAGGCATTATGATGGCTCTTGCACCTATAAAAGCACAATCTTTAATTTTTACTTTTCCAATTTTAGTTTTATCTAAAGTTCTTTTTGTGCTAGCATCATGTGCCAACAAGTAAACTTCTGGGGCAATAGTAACATTATTTCCTATTTCTATAAGCCAACAATGAGAATGGTCAACAAACAAACCTGGATTGATGTCACAATTTATACCCATTTTCATTCCGGCTTTTAGGTAATCATCTAGCCAGTATTCTTCATTTAACCATTTTCTAAATCGAGCTCTAACAAAGTTTACAATTTTCATTTCAACTTATTTGTTGGTTTTTATTCTAAACAAATATATTTATTTAAAGTTAAACGCATAAAAAAAGGTTGTTTAAAAATATTTTTTAACGATTTCATGATTAATTTTTTGATTTAGATTCAACCCTAAAACTTAACATTGGCGTATACATAAAAGTTGTAATTTTGTTTACAATTTAGTAACATTAATTTTATAATTAAATAACAATCAATTATGATTTCAGACAATCAAAATTTAAAAAGCGAGGTATCATTAGACAATAATGAAAATGAATCAAAAAAAATAAACGCAACTACCAACGAATCAAAACCAGTTGATAATCCAAAAACACCAGCAACAAGAAAACCTGCTGTAAGAAAACCTGTTGTAAGAAAACCTACTACACCCAACTTAAAAAAGCCTTCAACAATAAATGCTGTGAGAAAACCTGCTGTAAGAAAACCAGCAGTTACAAAAATTGCTGCAAGTAAACCAATAGTTTCTACACCTCTAAATGCAACACGAAAACCAACAGTTAGAAAACCCGCAACTCCTAGAGTAGTTACAAAAAAAGTTGAAATTATACCCGTTGATTTTAATTTAAATGATGTTGTTTTTGAAAAATCGTTTACTGTTGAAGAAACTTTAAGTAAGAAAAAAATTAAAAAAATTAAAAAATTAATAGCAAAACAAAAAATAGAAAAAGCTAAAGAAAAACAAAAACTTAAAGCCAAAAAAGAAAAAGAAAAGGAAAAAATAAAAGCAAAAAAAGCAAAGGCAAAGGCAAAAAAGAAGAAAAAGTAATTAAATATTTCTAATAGTATTGAAACCATATTGAATATTTTTATTTTGCTATTTATAAAAAATTTAGTACCATATTATCTTGTTTGCTGGAAAATTTATATGGTACTAAATTTTAAAATAAACAGTAGTAAATATAAATAGTGTTTATTTTTTTCGGACATAAATGTGTTTAATATTTAATTTTCCACTTTCGCGCTCATCAATTTCAAATTTGTTAATATTTTTTAAAAGTGCTAACATCTTGGTAAATCCATAATTTCGAGAATCAAAATCGGGTTTCTTTTTAAGCATTAAATTTCCTAAATCTCCAAGATATGCCCAGCCATTTCATCTTCAAGATCAGTTATACTATCGCCAAAAAGTTTAATGATTTTTGGGTCTATTTTGCTTATAGGATTGTTGTTTTGAGTAGTATTTTTAGCTGATTTTTTTGTGTTTGATTCAGGAAGATTTTCGGTTTCTTGCTTTTTTAGAATTTCAATATAAATAAACTTATCGCAAGCTGTAATAAATGGAGTTAGAGTTTTCTTTTCGCCTATTCCAATTACTTTCATTCCCGCTTCACGCAATCGCGTTGCAAGTCTGGTAAAATCTGAATCGCTAGAAACTATACAAAACCCGTCAACTTTACCAGTATACAAAATATCCATAGCATCAATAATTAGTGCGCTATCGCTGGCATTTTTTCCTGTAGAATAGCTGTATTGTTGAATCGGAGTGATGGCATTTTCTAATAATACATTTTTCCAGCCAGAAACAGTAGGTTTTGTCCAGTCGGCATAAATTCGCTTAAAGGTTGGAGTTCCATATTTTGCAATTTCTTCAAACATTTCTTTTACATTAGCATAAGGAACATTGTCAGCATCTATTAAAACTGCAAATTTGAGATCATTTTTGAGTTGCATTTGAATGTATATTTATTTTATAATTCAAATGTAGTTATATTATAGTAAAGTTTTAATAGCCCAAATAGAAATGGAAAGCATTTTAGATAAAAAACACTAATTTTGTAGTGCTAAAAAAGCGATTTTATGAGCTATTTTTAGTAGTTACAAAATGTGGTTTTTATTTAAAATCTTGGAATGAATAGTTGGATTGGCTCCAAAAATTGGTTATTTAAAATAATAAAATATGGCTTTTTTAAAACATATAAATTCGCGGGCAAAAGCAGTAACAGCAACAGGTTTTGGAACTAATGCAGGAAGTTATGGTGGTCGTTTTATAAATAAAGACGGAACAGCAAATATTGAAAAGTTTGGATTGAATTTCTGGAATCGAATAAGCTGGTACCACACCATGATTGCTATGCCTAGATGGAAATTTCTAACGGTTTTAATAGGATTTTATGCAATTGTAAATTTATTTTTTGCTGGATTGTATTATTTCATAGGAATTGAATTTATGAACGGTATTGATAGTAATGGTAGCGAAATAGAAAAATTTGGCAAGGCATACTTTTTTAGTGCTCAAACTTTTACAACTGTTGGTTATGGACATATAAGTCCGAATGGTTTTTTAACAAGCGCTCTTTCGTCTGTTGAAGCGTTGGCTGGATTATTAAGTTTTGGTATTGCAACGGGTTTATTTTTTGGAAGATTTAGTAAACCAACGGCATATATAAAATTTTCTCATAATGCTTTAATTGCTCCTTTTAAAAATGCAACTGCATTAATGATACGATTGGCGCCGTTTAAAAATACAACTTTAATTGATGCTGTTGCAAATATAACTTTGGGAATGAGTATTGAAGAAGAGGGTATTATGGTTAATAAATTTTACACTTTAGATTTAGAAATGAGCATTATAAATTCATTAAATTTGAGTTGGACATTGGTACATCCCATAAATGAAAATAGTCCAATTTTTGGTTTTAAACAAGAAGATTTTGATTCTATAGATGGCGAAATTATGGTTTTTATTAAAGCTTTTGATGATATGTTTTCGACAACAGTTGCAACGCGAACTTCGTATACATTTAAAGAATTTGTGTATGGAGCCAAATTTGAAATGATGTATGGCGAAAATATAGACAATACAAAAACTAATTTATATTTAGACAAATTGAATTCTTATTACAAAACCGCTTTATAAAAAAAATGCCTAACTAGGAGGCATTTTTAAAAATTAGGGTTTAAATAATTGGGATTTATTTGAGAGTAGCATCAAACTTGATACTTATTTTATTTGATACTTTGCTTTTTACAACCGACGGAATCGAGATATTGTAATCGCTTGCGTTTACAAAAAAGTTTGAAAGTATCATAATTCCTGAATCAGATTTTTTAATTTTTGCTTTAATAGAAATATCGTTTGACTTGCCGTGCAATTCTAGTTTTCCAGTTATTGTGTATTCTTTTGTAGTTTCTGTTAAGGTTGAAAAATCAAATCCTTCAATTTTTCCTCTAAAAGTTGCTTTGGGAAACTTGTCACTCTCTACATAATTTTCATTAAAATGCTCTTCCATCAAGGCTACTTTAAATCGAAATCCTTTCATTAAAGCTAAACTTGCAATTTCGCCAGTTTTTGTGTTAAGAACAAAAGTTACTCCATTATTTAGAGCTTTGACTTCTTCAAAGGCAGGAACAGATGCTTCGAAAGTTATATTTCCTGTTTTTGATATTGCTTTATCTTGTGAAAAACTTAAACTTGTTAAAGTAAAAAGTAAAAATAATATTGATTTTTTGTACATAATTTATAGTTTTGATTATTGATATTTTTATTCTAGCAAACCGTCAACTTGCCATTGCATGACTAAATCTATTTTGTTTTGAGGCAGTTTGGGTCCGCCTTGTGGCATTAAAAGTGCATCGCCCGGAGCTTTTGTAATTCTGTCAATTAATCCACGATTTAATAAAGCATCTTTGACCTCGGCGTAATTTGTTAACGACATTGGAGCACCACCAGAAGGAACTGTACCATGACAACTAATACAATTTCCATCAGTAATTGGCTTTATATATTGAGTGAATGTTACATTTCCAGAAACAGGTACAACATCGACTAAATCTTTTGGACTATCGCTAGAACAACTTGCAATTAACAAAGTTGCAACAACAGAGATTATATATACTTTATTCTTCATAGTGTTTTAAATTCAAAATTATAAAAATTAAATCTTTTATCAGTATTAAATAATTAAATTTACCAAAATTCAAATTTTATTTATAACGTCTACATTCATTTACGTCAAATAAAATAATATAGATTTGCAAAAACACATTTTTTTTAAATCTAAATTATAAGTTAAATCGTAATTTAATAAAACAAATACTTCATGAGAAAAATTATAGTAATAGTTGTAATAATAATAAGTGTGCTTCTTTCAATATATTTTTATGCATACAAAGGGCATCGTGATATAGCTTTGGAGGAGTCTGAATTTAAAATTTCGGTAGTCGATTTACAAAAAGAATTTGCAACTAATGATAGTATCGCAACAAAAAAATATGCTGATAAAACAGTAGAGACCTTTGGGAAAATTTCAAGTATAGATACCATAGGCAAAGGAATTGTGATTGATGAAAAACTTTTTGGAACATTTAAAACTGTACTTCCAGAGAATTTAAAAATAGGAAATTCAATTAAAATAAAAGGACGCTTTCTAGGCTATGATGAATTGCTTGAGGAATTCAAAATTGATCAAATTACAATTGTAAAATAAATAAAAACAAAATTACAACTCAACATGAATAAATTATTTTTAATAGTATTTCTACTTCCATTTCTAACATTTTCGCAAGAAGATTTACTTTCAGGAGTAGATTCGGTTGCTGTACATGAAAAAGTTGAATCTGCATTTAAGGGTTTAAAAATTGTTAATTTAGAATCGACTAAATTAGCTTCAAAAGGAGATTTATATTTTATAGTAGCCCATCGATTTTCGTCAATAAAAACAGGTTTTGAGGGAGGTTTTGGTTTAGACAATGCTGTTTCCCAAATTAAATTTTTATATGGTTTAAGAAATTGGCTTACAATAAGCGGTGCCAGAAGTGAGCTTGCTTACGATTTTTCGGTAAAATATAAATTGCAAGATCAAATAAAAGATGGTTTTCCTTTTGCTATTGTAGGTTTCAATAGTTTAGCATTTAATAATACTTTAAAAGAAAGCAATTATCCAAAAATGAAATTTAGTGACCGAATGATTTATGTTTCACAAATTTTAATTTCTAGAAAATTCAATAACAAATTAACTTTAGAATTGGCTCCTACATTTTTTCACGAAAACTTTGTAGATAATGATTTACAACAAAATAGTCAATATGCTGTTGGAATTGGAGGTCGATATCGATTAAACAAAAGGCTTTCATTAAACATTGATTATGCGGCGCATTTAAATAGAGCTTCAAACTCTATCTATAAAAATCCCTTGTCAGTTGGAGTTGATATAGAAACTGGAGGTCACGTTTTTCAGTTGCATTTTACGAGTTCGCAAGGAATTCACGAGGCTGGATATTTAGGAAAATCGACAGGAGATTGGCTTAAAGGCGATGTTTATTTTGGATTTAATTTAGCTAGAGTTTTTTAATTTTAGTAATAAGTAAATCGTCTAACTTTTGAAATATATTTTGCCAAACGAATTACTTGGTGACTGTAACCATATTCGTTATCATACCAAACATATAACACAATATTTTTACCATCGGCAGAAACAATAGTTGCATTACTATCATAAATTGCTGGCGCAGCAGTCCCTATAATATCTGATGAGACTAACTCATTGTTTAATGAATATTTTATTTGTTCGACCAATTCGCCTTCGAGAGCATAATTTTTAATTATAGAATTAATAGCTTCAACCGTTGTAGTTTTGTTAACCTCAAGATTCAAAACCACTAACGAACCATTTGGCACTGGAACTCTAATAGCGTTTGATGTTAATTTACCTGCTAAACTAGGCAATGCTTTTGCAACTGCACTTCCTGCTCCTGTTTCTGTTATAACCATATTTAATCCTGCAGCTCTGCCACGACGGTATTTTTTATGCATATTGTCGACCAAATTTTGATCATTTGTGTAAGCATGAATCGTTTCAAGATGTCCTTTTACAACTCCTAGAGTATCTTCAACGGCTTTCAAAATAGGAGTTATTGCGTTTGTAGTACATGAAGCAGCCGAAAATATATTAATTTCATCAGGATTAAACTCGTTATGATTTACACCGTGAACTATATTGGGAACCCCTTTTCCAGGTGCAGTTAATAAAACTTTTGCTACACCTTTAGAAACTAAATGCCTTTTCAAATCTTCTTCGGTTGTAAAAGCTCCTGTATTATCAATTAACAAAGCGTCTTGAATTCCATATTTTATATAATCTATTTCTTCAGGATTATTTGAAGTAATTATATGAACAGTAGTTCCGTTGATTATTAAAGCATTATTTTCAATATCAGCAGTAACCGAACCTTCAAAATCGCCATGAATAGAATCATATCGAAGTAATGAAGCTCTTTTTTCGAGCGTTGAAGCATCGTTTTTATCCCGAGTTACTATAGCGCGAAGACGAAGTTGTTGTCCTTTGCCTATTTTGCTCATCATTTCGCGAGCCAGCAATCGTCCTATTCTTCCAAAACCATATAAAATAACATCTTTTGGTTTGATTTCTTTTGTCTTTTTGGCATTTTTAAGTTTATCAATTACAAATGCTCTTGCATCATTATATTTATTATCTTCTAAATGATATTCATACGTTAGTTTACCAATATCAATTTTAGAAGGTGGTAAATCGAGATTTAAAATGGCACGAGCAATTTCGACCGAATCAAACACATTAATAGGTTTTTGAACAAACTCGCCAGCATATTCGTGCAAATTCATAATATCACTGACATTTCTGTCCAACAATTGATTTCTAAAAAGAACCAACTCTATCGATTTATCATACCATAAATCGCTAATAATTTTTATAAATTCTACTCCTGCTTTTCGACGATCTGCTTGAAACGAAATTTCTTTTTCGTATAAAATTGTATTGTTCATATTAAATATAAATAAATTGCAAAATTTGTTAAATCAAAATGATTGCAAAAGTAACAAACTATAACGTTTTCGTGACATAAAATGTAAAATAAATTAAGAATTGTTTATAGTGTAAAATTATTATTATTTCTTTTTTAATTATTCTACATTAGTTAAATCATAACAAGAGTATTTTAAAAAAAATAGCCCATTAATGTTGTATATTTTTCTATATGAAAGTAATTTTTTAAACGAGTACTATTGTTTAATTTTTTATGATTCTTAAGCGTCAGATATTATAATTTTGCCTGAAATTAATAATAAGAGAAAAACAAGTATTAATATTTCAAAATCAGACTTAACCAAATTTGAATTTTTGAACTACGATGCTAGGGGTTATAATTTAAAATTAAAAACCAATGTTAGAAGCTGAAAATTTGTTATAAACAATGATAAATTTTACTCACAAAAAAACCATCTCTAATATGGAGAGAGATGGTTTTTAGGTTTTTATTTTTGTTGTTTAAATAATAATCCTGATAATTTGTCCAGATTTATTAATCATCTGAATACTCACGCCTTGATTTTCATCTTTATTATTCATCAACCCAGAAACTGTTTCAATATCGGTAGCTTTAGCACCATCAATATTTAAAATTATGTTTCCTTTTAGTTCATCTTCATATTGTTTCAATCGCTCGTTATTAACTTCTGATATTTTAACTCCATAATCAATTCTGAAATTCTTTTTATCAGCTGCAGAAATATTCTCGAGTTGCAAACCTTTAAATTCTGTGTTGATAATATCATTTTTTACTAAAGTAACGGGCACAACATATGTTTTTGAGTCTCTAATGTAGGTTACTTGAATTTTATCATTAGGTCGTTTAGTATTTATATAACCTGATAATTCCGAAAAAGATGCAATCGATTGATTGTCTAATTTTACAATTACATCACCTATTTTTAATCCTGCTTTTTCGGCTCCAGTATTTTTATTTATCTTTTTTACATAAACACCTTCGGTTTGATTTACTCCTAAATCTTTTGATATTGTACCGTTCAATTCAGTCACTTCAACACCCAAAATTCCTCGTTGTACGTTACAAAACTCCATAATATCTTCTATTATTTTTCGTGTAATATTTGAAGGAACAGCAAAAGAATATCCTACATATGATCCAGTTTGAGAGGATATCATGGTATTAATTCCTATCAGTTCTCCTCTAGTATTTACAAGTGCTCCACCAGAATTTCCAGGATTTACTGCTGCATCTGTTTGAATAAATGATTGAATTCCTTTAGTATCTAAATTTCTGGCTTTTGCCGATACAATTCCAGCTGTTACTGTAGAAGTTAAATTGTAAGGATTTCCAACTGCCAAAACCCACTCGCCTACTTTTACCTGATCTGAATCGGCAAAACTAGAAAACGGTAATTTCTCGTCAGATTCTATTTTTAACAATGCAATATCCATTTTAGCATCTGTACCAATTAATTTTGCCTTATATATTTTTTTATTATTCAATGTAATCTCGATATCAGTTGCATCTTTAATAACATGATTATTTGTTACTATGTAACCATCAGCCGAAATAATTACGCCACTTCCTGTTCCTACTTGTTCCTGCTGTTGAGAACCTCCACGGGAACCATAAAAAAATTCCATAATAGGGTTGGAAACCGTTCTAACTGATACGTTTTTAACGTGAACTACACTATGTACAGCCTTACTTGCTGCATCAACAAAATCAACATTTTCGGCACCTAAACCTACATTTTTACTAAATGTACTTGGTGCTAAAGTAACCACCGAATTGTTTCCCGAACCATTTTCTACAAATAATTTGTAGGCTCCAATAGTAACCGCGCCACTCATTAATGACACTAAAAATAACATTGAAAATCGTTTCATAATCCTTAATTTTGTTAAAATTATTAATATTATAAAGTAAAATTAACACAAAAAAAGTTTCTGAAAATCAGTTTAACGCTCGTTTAACATCTTTTAACTAAAATTTATTATTCATAACTTTGCATAACCTTTAGATCGAATGGCTTGATTATTTTCGTCTATTCCTATTTTAGCTTTCATAAAATAAACTTGTCTCATTTTTTAGTAAAGAGTATGTTATTTTTATTTAATCAAGGGAAAAAAATTAGTAAAACCAAAATAAAATTCTACTTAAAAAAATATGAATTTCTACAAATACCAAGGCACTGGAAACGATTTTATATTAATTGATAACAGAACACATTATTTTCCAAAACAAAACACAAAGTTTATTGAACACCTTTGCAACAGAAAATTTGGAATAGGTGCCGACGGTTTAATCTTGTTAGAAAACGACTCCGAATTCGATTTCAAAATGGTGTATTACAACTCTGATGGAAACCAAAGTTCTATGTGTGGCAATGGTGGTCGTTGTATTGTAGCTTTTGCAAACTTTTTAAAAATTATTACTACTCAAACAAAGTTTATTGCAACCGATGGAATGCACCATGCTACTATTCTAGAAAAAGAACAAATTTCATTACAAATGAAAAACGTAGAAAATCTTAAAATTCAACCTGATTTTACATTTTTAGATACCGGTTCACCACATCATGTGTCTTTAGTAAATAATTTAGAGTCTTTTGATGTAAAAACTAAAGGTGCTTTAATTCGACATTCTGATTTGTACGGAAAAACTGGAAGTAATGTAAATTTTGTAAAACAACTAGGCGAAAATCATTTTGCAGTTCGCACTTATGAGCGTGGCGTTGAAGACGAAACACTATCATGTGGAACAGGAGCTACCGCAACTGCAATTGCGATGCACGCAACAGGAAAAACAGAAGCTAAAAATATAGATATTGATGTTCTAGGAGGAAAATTACAAGTAACTTTTGAGGTAAATGACCGCAGTTATGAAAAAGTTTTTTTAACGGGTCCAGCAACATTTGTATTTAAAGGAAAAATTAATTCATTAGAAACCTTTTAAAAATGATAACTCTTAAAGGAAAATCTATCTATTTACGTGCACTAGAACCCGAAGATCTAGAATTTATATTTCAAATAGAAAACGACGAAACCATTTGGAATGTTTCAAATACTCAAACTCCATATAGTAAATATTTGATTAAGCAATATCTGAAAAATGCACATCAAGATATTTTTGAAGCAAAACAATTGCGCCTTGCAATTTGCAAAAATGATACTTTTGAAGCGATTGGTTTGATTGATTTATTTGAATACGATTCACGAAATAATAGAGCTGGAATAGGAATTATAATACAAAATGAAAGTAATCGTAAAAATGGCTTTGGAAATGAATCGTTGAATTTATTAATAAATTACGCTTTTCAGCAACTACAATTGCATCAAATTTATGCAAATATTGACGTAAATAATGAATCAAGTTTGAACCTTTTCGCTACATTTGGTTTTGAAAAAATAGGCGTAAAAAAAGATTGGATTTTATTACACAACTCTTATCATGATGAAGCCATTTTTCAATTAATTAACCCAAATTCTAAAAATTAAATTGTTTTGAAAAATAAATTTAGATCACTCTTTAGTTTTGTTATTCTGTTTTTTTTGATATTATTTGCTATCATATATATAAAATATTTTACTAATAATGTCAATTCTAAAATAAAACAAAACGAATTTTATGTAAATATCCCAACAAATTCTAATTATAAAGATATTAAAAAAATAATTGCTCCTTATATTGATAATTTTAACGATTTTGAATTTATTGCTAACATTCGTTCATATCCAGTACATGTAAAATCAGGTCGGTTTTTATTCAAAAAAGGTATGAGTAGTTTTAGTTTAGTTACAACTTTAAGAAGAAATGTTCCGGTAAACTTGGCTTTTAATAATCAGGAACGATTGGAAAATTTATGTGTTAGAATCAGTTCTCAAATCGAACCAGATACTACAAAATTGTTAAAAGCTTTTCGAGATCCAATTTTTTTAAAACAGAACAATTTTACTAAAGATAATGTTATAGCTCTTTTTATTCCTAATTCATATCAATTTTATTGGAATATATCTGCAACAAAATTTAGAGATAAAATGATTAAAGAATACAACATTTTTTGGAATACAAATCGATTAGCAAAAGCTTCAAAACTTGGACTTACGCCTGTTGAAGTGATTACTTTAGCATCTATAGTTCATAAGGAAACAACAAAAAATGATGAACGACCAAAGGTTGCAAAAGTTTATTTAAACAGATTGCAAAATAAAATGCTTTTACAAGCTGATCCAACGGTAATTTATTCTTTAAAATTGCGTGATTCTAATTTTGACCAAGTTATTAAAAGAGTTCTTTATGAAGATTTGAAAATTAACTCTGCTTACAATACTTATATTAATTTTGGTTTGCCTCCAGGACCTATAGCTATGCCAGATATTGCAGCGATTGATGCCGTTTTAAATCCTGACAATAATGACTACTTATATTTTTGTGCTAGTGTAGAACATTTTGGATATCATGCCTTTGCATCAACTTTAGCTGCTCATGACATAAACCGAAAAAAATATGTAGAGTGGTTAAATAATCGAGGAACTAAAAGATAGAATTAACAATACTAAATTTAGAATAAAAAATGTTCTCAAATTTAAGTTTAGAATTAAAAAACTATTCTTTATTTAAAATTTAATTTGGACTTACTGAAATTACAATACTAAACTGGACTCTCACAGGATTACCATTTAATATACCAGGTTTCCATTTAGGAGAATTGTTCATCACTCTTATAGCTTCATCTGCGGTTCCTTTTCCAGCATCTTCTAAAACTCCAACTTCAGTCAGTTTCCCGTCTTTTTCGACTACAAAAGCTACTAAAATTTGACCTTTTTTTGAAACCTTAACGTTAAAATTTCTTTTTATAAAGGCATCCATTGCAGATTTACCTCCTTTAAACTTTGGAGGAAATGTAACCTGACTTGATGTATAAATAACTTCGCTTGGGTTGGGTAAAGATAATTTTATCGATTTATCTTGACAAAATGCAACACTTGAAATTGTAAATAGTACTATAAAAAATATTTTTTTCATTGTTAAATATATAATATTCGTAAATCTAATACATAATAATTTTTAAATAACATTTAAGGGTTAAATGTGTAAAATAATCGTTTAAATACAAAAATGTACTTATGTTTTTTGTTTTTTCTTTTTTGCCGCGGGAAATAAAACATTATTTAATATCAGTCTAAATCCTGGCGAGTTTGGATGTAAGTCCAATACAGTCGGTTCATCTCCTACCTGATGGCGATAATCTTCTGGATCATGACCTCCATAAAATGTAAAAAATCCTTTTCCTTTTTGCCCATGAATATATCTCGCTTCATCATTTATCTCATTTGATCCTAATATTAAAACATTAGATTTAATCAAACTTCTTTCAAAAGATGTGGTTTGACCCATAAATCCTTTAACCAATTGCGTGTGATTTTGACACAACATACTAGGAATAACATCCCATTTTGCCGAAAATTCCATTAAACTGAAATAATCTTTTTCCATAGGAATTTTTCTTTTATCGGTCATATCAATATCAGAAAATTCATAATGATCATATTTTCTGTCTAGAATAAAATCTTTAAATGCAAATGTTTTTGAATAGTCAATTTTTGATTGATAATTTGCTTCGCTAGGATCGCCATCAAAAACTGACTCACAAATATCAACACCCTCTGCAGCTAGAGCTATATCAAAACTATCAGTCGCAGAGCACATGGCAAACATAAAACCACCACCTATTACAAAATCTCTTATTTTTTTTGCAACTGCCAATTTTTCTTCCGATACTTTTGAATATCCAAGTTTTGTTGCTAATGCTTCTGCATCTCGTTTTTGCTCAATATACCAAGGGGCATTTTTATACATTCCATAAAATTTACCATATTGACCGGTAAAATCTTCGTGATGTAAATGTAACCAATCGTACAAAAGTAACTGATCACTCAAAACTTCTTCATCATAAATAGGTGTAAACGGAATTTCTGCATAAGTCAAAACCATTGTTACTGCATCGTCCCAAGGTTGTTTGCCTTTTGGAGTATATACAGCAATTTTTGGTGCTTTTTCCAACACCACAGTTTCCATATTCATTGATGGAGATGAAATTTCATCTAAAATTTGGTTGGCTTGACTATCTGATAAAACTTCAAAACTAACATTCCTGATTTGACATTCTTTTCTTATTTCTGGCGCATCTGGCAATAAAAAAGAACCGCCTCTATAATTGAGCAACCAACTGGCTTTATATTTTTTATCTAAACACCAATATGTTATTCCATAAGCTTTAAGATGATTTTTTTGAGTAGTTTCATCCATTGGCAAAAGAATAAAATTTGCCTTTACAGAAAATGAAATCAAAATAAAAAAAACAAATATTCCTTTTTTACAATTCATTTTATACTAATTGAAACTCAAAGGTACTTGTTTTTATGTGAAGAAAATCATAAAAATTTTGATGCTTTTAGTCTCGTTTTAAAATGGAACATCGTTTTGATCGTCATTAAAATTTGAGCCAAAAGCTTCGTTTGCTGTAGGTAAGTTTTTTGACATGAAGGGATTATCGTCATGATTCATTTTTGATGGTAAGTCGTCAAAACCTCCACCATATTCCTCAAGATTATCAAATTTTCCTAGATTTCCAATAAACTTTAAGCGAACACTGTCTAAAGAACCATTTCTGTGTTTGGCAATTATAAACTCAGCTTGACCTGCCGTTGGAGAATGATCATCATCATCATCCCACTCATCTATTTTATAATATTCTGGACGATAAATAAACGACACAATATCTGCATCTTGTTCAATAGCTCCTGATTCACGTAAATCTGAAAGTAAGGGACGCTTACTTGATCCTCGTGTTTCTACTGCACGAGAAAGTTGCGAAAGTGCAATAACAGGTATTTCGAGTTCCTTGGCAAGTGCTTTTAAATTTCTAGAAATAGTTGAAATTTCTTGTTCTCGATTACCACCACCTTTACCGTTTCCGCCTGCTGTCATCAATTGCAAATAATCAACAATTATTAATTTTATTCCGTGTTGCGATGCTAACCGTCGTGCCTTTGCACGTAAATCGAAAATAGATAATGAAGGGGAATCGTCGATAAAAAGTGGCGCTTTTTCTAAATCTTTAACTTTTACTGATAATTGTTCCCATTCATGTTTTTCTAATTTTCCTGTTCTTAATTTTTCAGATGATAATCCAGTTTCTGATGAAATTAGTCTAGTTATTAATTGTACAGATGACATCTCTAGCGAAAATAAAGCAACAGGGTGACCAAAATCGATTGCAACATTTCTAGCCATCGAAAGTACAAAAGCTGTTTTTCCCATTCCGGGTCTTGCCGCTATAATAACTAAATCTGATGGTTGCCAGCCTGAAGTAATTTTATCTAGGTTATGAAAACCAGTTGCTATACCGCTTAAACCTTCTTTATTTGCAATTTCTTCGATGCGTTTTTTTGCCTGAATCACTAAACTTTGTGCTGTTTCAGAGCTTCGTTTTATATTTCCTTGTGTAACTTCATATAATTTTGATTCTGCTTTATCTAGCAAATCAAAAACATCTGTAGTTTCATCATAAGATTCTTCGATAATTTCGGATGAAATTCTAATTAAACTTCGTTGAATATATTTTTGTAAAATTATTCTGGAATGAAATTCAATATGTGCAGATGATGCAATTTTCTGAGTAAGTTGAATTAGATAAAAATCACCTCCAGCCAAGTCGAGTTTTGCATTTTTTTTTAGTTGTGCAGATACTGTTAATAAGTCAACAGGTTGAGAGTCTGTGAATAACTGAAAAATTGCTTCAAAAATATGCTTGTGAGCTTCCTTATAAAAAGCATCACTTTGCAAAATGTCAATTACCTCATCAACACCTTTTTTATCTATCATCATGGCGCCAAGAACAGCTTCCTCTAAATCTAGTGCTTGTGGAGGGAGTTTACCTTTTTCAAGATTGATAATTGTTGTTTTATCTATTCTTATTGGGTTTATATTTTTGACATTTTCCATTGAGCGAAAGTACTGATTTTTTTAAAAGAACTAAATTTGACTTATTAGAAAGATATGTTTATAAAATCTATTTTTCTGTTAATAAGTCAAAAAAAATCCGCCAATTCCTAGCATGTAGATATTGACAGATTTAGGATTTTTTTGTAAGATTTTACTCTTTATATTCGCCCATTTTACTGTATTTATTCACTCTTTGTGTTACTAAATCTATTGTTGATAAATCTTTGAGTTCATTGTAAGCTTTCATTATAAATTGCTGTACCGTTTTAAAAGTAGTTTCTCTATCATAATGTGCACCACCAAGTGGTTCAGGTATTATATCGTCAACTAATTTTTGTTTTTTCATATCTGCAGATGTAAGTTTCAAAGCTTCGGCTGCAACTTCTTTATATTCCCAACTTTTCCATAAAATTGATGAGCAAGATTCAGGAGAAATTACCGAGTACCATGTATTTTCCATCATCAAGACTCTATCGCCAACTCCTATTCCTAATGCACCACCCGACGCACCTTCGCCTACAATTACACAAATTATTGGGACTTTTAGTCTACACATTTCAAGAATGTTTCTAGCAATAGCCTCGCCTTGTCCACGTTCTTCAGCTTCTAATCCAGGATAAGCACCAGGTGTGTCAATTAAAGTCAATACTGGAATTCCAAATTTTTCAGCCATTTTCATCAATCGCAAGGCTTTTCTATATCCCTCAGGATTTGCCATACCAAAATTTCGATATTGTCTGGTTTTTGTGTTGTAGCCTTTTTGTTGACCTACTATCATAAACGACTGTCCGTCTATTTTACCTAAACCGCCAATCATGGCTTTGTCGTCTTTAAAGTTTCGATCGCCAAAAAGTTCTAACCAACTGTCGCCACACAAGGCTCTAACATGATCCATAGTATACGGACGATTAGGATGACGAGATAACTGAACGCGTTGCCAAGCTGTTAAATTTTTGTAAATAACACGCTTAGTTTCTTCTAACTTTTTTTGTATTTGTTTGCAAGTATTGGTTACATCAACATCAGATTCTTGACCGATAATTTGACATTTATCTAATTGATCTTCAAGTTCTTTTATAGGTAATTCAAAGTCTAAATATTCCATGAAACGTTTTGTTTTGAAATTTGTTTGTTTGACAAAGATAAAATTTTATATGTTTTGAAAAAGTAAATTGAACTTTTAAGTTTTAAACATTTAATAATATACTATTCAAATAATAATAAAAAAATGGGGAAACGGTTTACTATTAGAATTATTGATTTGAATCATAATAACGATTTTCAATCCGTACAATATCTTTTATAGAATTTTTAGTCCATTGCATTCTTTTTTCCATAATTTCTGAATCAGAAAGTTGCCAAGCAATATTTGATTTATGCAATCGAGACATAATATTTTGAATAATTATAGCCGCTGAAACTGAAATGTTTAAGCTTTCTGTAAAACCAACCATTGGAATTTTCAAAAATCCATCAGCTTTTGCAATTACTTCTTCACTCAATCCGTCTCTTTCTGTACCAAAAAAAAGGGCGCTGGGTTTAGAAATATCAAATTCATCGAGTAAACAACCGTTTTCATGAGGCGTTGTGGCAATAATTTGATATCCTTGAGTTTTTAATTTAAAAATACAACTAGAAATAGTTTCAAATCTATTAACATCTACCCACTTTTGAGCACCCATAGCAATTTCTTTATCGATAGATTTTGTGTAACGCTCTTCAATAACATTGAGTTGCTGTATGCCAAAAACTTCGCAACTTCTCATGACAGCACTGGTGTTATGAAGTTGAAAAATATCTTCCATCGCAATAGTAAAATGATTTGTACGTTTTGATAAAACATCAATAAACCGTTTTTTTCTAGAATCAGTAAGAATGTTTTCAAGATATTCTAAATATGCTAAATCGATCATTTGAAAAAATATTTTTGTCAAAAATAATAAAAATGACTAGCTTTAATCAAAATTAAAATTTAATGAAAAAGAAATTAGTAGTATTGACTGGCGCAGGAATTAGTGCTGAAAGTGGTATTAAAACTTTTAGAGATGGCGATGGACTTTGGGAAGGTCACGACGTTTTAGATGTTGCCACGCCAGAAGGTTGGATTAGAAATCAAGAATTAGTTTTAGATTTTTACAATCAAAGACGAAGACAGTTGCATAAAGTAAAACCAAATTTAGGACATTTAATTTTAGCCGAATTAGAGCAATATTTTGAAGTACATATTATTACTCAAAATGTTGATAATTTGCATGAAATGGCTGGAAGTCAGAATATAATTCACCTTCATGGAGAATTATTAAAGGTACGAAGTGTTGCAAATGAAAACTATATAATAAATTGGTCTTCAGATTTAAAAAACACAGATAAGGATCCAGAAGGATTTCAACTTCGCCCTCATATTGTCTGGTTTGGTGAGCAAGTCCCTGCACTAGAAGAGGCATTACTAATTACCCAAAAAGCCGATTTTTTTGCAGTAATAGGAACTTCACTTCAGGTTTATCCTGCAGCTGGATTAATTGAATTTACTCCTTCAAATATCCCTATATTTTACATAGATCCAAACCCAGGAACATTGCAAAACATTCAAAATAAAGTTGAAATTATTTCTAAAATTGCAAGCGAAGGTTTACCAATATTAAAAGAAAAAATGTTAGATTATCTTTAAAATAGAGTATAATAATTAACAAAAATCAATTTGAAATATTAACTATATTTGTTTTTTTTAAAACAACACCAATTCACAAAAAAATGTCAACTCTAACTGAACTTAACGCCGTTTCACCAATTGATGGACGTTATAGAAGTAAAACTAATTCATTATCTCCCTTTTTTTCAGAAGAAGCATTAATAAAATATCGAGTTTTGGTAGAGGTTGAATATTTTATTGCGTTATGTGAATTACCATTGCCACAACTGGAAGGAATTGATCAAACAGCTTTTGAAAATTTAAGAATTATTTATAAAAAATTTTCATCAAAAGATGCACTTTCGATTAAAGAAATTGAAAAAATAACCAATCATGATGTAAAAGCGGTTGAATATTATTTGAAAGAGGAACTTGAGCAAGCGGGTGCAGGAGCTTTGAAAGAATGGGTTCATTTCGGTCTTACCTCACAGGATATAAATAATACAGCAATTCCTATGTTATGGAAAGATGCAGTTGAGTATGAATATTTGCCTTCACTTATTAATCTGCAGCACAGTTTATACGCCTTAGCAATTAAATGGAAAGATGTTCCTATGCTTGCCCGAACACATGGCCAGCCTGCCTCTCCCGTAATGCTGGGCAAGGAGATAATGGTATTTGTGGAGCGATTGGAAAACCAGATTCAACTGTTCAGCTATATTCCTTTTATGGGGAAATTCGGAGGGGCCACCGGAAATTTTAATGCACATTTTGTTGCATACCCAAAGCACAACTGGGTAAAGTTTGCTGATGAATTTTTAGAAAATAATCTTGGTTTGCAAAGACAACAATACACAACCCAGATAGAGCATTACGATA
>JANXVF010000037.1 GCA_025351785.1 Flavobacterium sp. | reverse complement strand
TTGCGTACTTCGTGTTACGATTGTCATAGTAATAATACAATTTATCCATGGTATAGTTACATTCAACCAGCACGATTTTTTATGGAAAGTCATATTAAAGAAGGAAAAGAAAATTTGAACTTTGATGAATGGGGAAATTACGGCAACCGCAAGCAAAACAACAAATTAGATAGAATTGCAAAACAAATTAAATCTGACGAAATGCCTTTAAGTTCTTATACACTAATTCATAAAAATGCAGTTTTAAATAAAAATCAAAAAGAAGAAATAATCAATTGGATAAATACCCTTACTAAAGATTAACAACAAAAATATTTATAAAAAACGTTTGCTAATAATTACAAAAAAAACAGTAAAATATGGAACATAATCATAACCATTCGCCAAAACTCGAAAATTTAAGTAGAGCATTCTTAATTGGAATTGTTTTAAACTTGGCGTATGTAATTATTCAAGTAATAATTGGTCTTAAAATAAATTCTCTTTCTTTACTTTCAGATGCAGGACACAACTTTTTAGATGTTGGCGGTTTAGCACTTTCGTTATTAGCCTTTAAACTTGCAAAATCAAAAGCAACAGAAAAATATACTTATGGTTATAAAAAAGCCTCAATCATAATTTCATTGCTAAACGCTGTTATTCTTTTAATTTCAATTGGTGCAATTGGTTATGAAGCTATTTTTAGATTTCAAAACCCAGAACCAATTCCAGGAAAGATTATTGCCATTATTGCTGTAATCGGAATTTTCATAAACGGAATTTCTGCATTTATGTTTTTCCGAGACAAAGACAAGGATATAAATGTCAAAAGTGCATTCTTACATTTAATGTCAGACGCTCTCGTTTCGTTAGGACTTGTAATTGGTGGAATAACTATTTTCTACACTCATCTTTATTGGATAGACCCCTTGTTGAGTATAATAGTTTGCGTAGTAATTATGTTTAGCACTTGGAGTTTACTCAAAGGCAGTATCAGACTTTCATTGGACGGAGTTCCTGAAAATATTGATTTTTCAAAAGTGGAACAAGTAGCAAAAAGTATTGACGGAGTTTTAGATTTTCACCACATTCACATTTGGGCAATTAGTACAACCGACAACGCTTTGACAGGACATTTAGTAGTTTCCAAAGACTTAACAAACGAACAAACAAACGCCATAAAGCACAAACTAAAACACGAATTAGAACATTTAAACATAGGACACGTAACAATAGAAATAGAAATAGGGGTTAAAAATTGCGAAGATGAAAAATGCTAAATTATATTTGTGAAATGAAAAATATAAAAAATTACAAAAAACTGTTGCCAATAGCTTTATTGCTATTTATAACTACAAATATTTTCTCCCAAAAAATCGCAAAAACAATTTAAAACGTATGATATGAAATTGTATATAAAAAATATGGTTTGTAGTCGCTGTAAAATGGTTGTGAAGTCGTTATTTGAAAATATGGGAGTTATTACTCTTTCTGTGGAATTAGGTGTAGTCGAATTGGAAAATGATATTCAGGAATATCAAAAACAGGAACTGCGAGAAAAACTTCTTGCAATTGGTTTTGATTTAATTGACGACAAGAAAAGTAAAACTGTCGAAAAGATTAAAACACTCATTATTGATTTAGTTCAAAATAAAAACAACGATTTGAAAATTAATTTATCTGATTATATTTCACAAGAATTGCATCAAGACTACAATACCTTGAGTAATCTCTTTTCTGAAGTCGAAAACACTACCATTGAGAAGTATTTTATGAATCAAAAAATTGAGAAAGTAAAAGAGCTGATTATTTATGATGAACTCTCGTTAAGTGAAATTGCTTATTCTTTAAACTACAGCAGCGTTTCTCATTTAAGCAATCAGTTCAAAAAGATAACAGGCTTTTCGCCAACTTATTTTAAAAACTTAAAATCTATTAAACGAAGACAAATCGAAGATTTATAAATCTTGCAAATCAAACCCAAAATTGTGCAACTCCACTATATTGCTATATTGGAAATTTGTACTAAATGAACAAAAAGATGATACATAGTTACAATATTACTGGAATGACTTGCAATGGTTGTCGTTCTAAAGTCGAAAAAACGTTGAATGCTTTTGATGGCGTTGATGCAAAAGTTTCATTAAACCCACCTGTAGCCACTATAACTATGGAAAAGCACATTCCAACAACACAATTGCAGGAAGCATTAACCACCGTTGGAAAATACACCGTAGAAATGACCAACAGCAAATTGTCACAGCTGGAATCAACAAATGAAACTACTAAAAAATCATGTTGCTCTACACATTCCCACAGCGACAAAAAAGAAATAAAAGTACCTAGTAACACCAATGGTAAATACTATTGTCCAATGCATTGTGAGGGCGCGAAAGTCTATGATAAAGCAGGTGACTGCCCTCTGTGTGGAATGGATTTAGTCAAAGCACCAGAATTGACAGTTAGCAAAACTTTGTACACTTGTCCAATGCACCCAGAAGTTATTAGTGAAACTCTAGGTTCATGTCCAATTTGCGGAATGGATTTAGTACCTATGAATCCAACGGACTCCGAAGACCAAAAAGCTTATAATGATCTGCTAAAGAAAATGAAAATAGCGGTTTTATTTACCGTTCCCATTTTCGCTATTGCAATGATAGAAATGGCACATAACAATCCATTACTTCAACTAATGGATGCTTCAAAATGGAATTGGGTACAATTAATTCTCTCGCTTCCTGTAGTTTTTTATGCTTGTTGGATATTCTTTGTTCGTGCCTTTAAATCCATTATTACTTGGAATTTGAATATGTTTACCCTTATCGGTATAGGAACTGGAGTTGCCTTTTTGTTTAGTTTAGTCGGAATGTTTTTTCCTAGTATTTTTCCAAACGAATTTAAAACCGAAACCGGAGCTGTCTTATTGTATTTTGAAGCTACAAC
>JANXVF010000009.1 GCA_025351785.1 Flavobacterium sp. | reverse complement strand
TGGTGTGAAGTTCTTTTTTGTCAGCTCGACCAAAGAAATTTTTAATTTGTTCTTTAAGCCAGGTACTACTTATATATTTTTGCTCAATAGTATCTAAATTGTGCTGCTCTAAAATATAGTTTTCAATTTTTCTTAAAGTTGTATTTATTTTGTCCCTTTCGGGTGTATCAGTATTATTTTTTACCTGCTGTTTGGTTTTGCTCCAGTTGTTGAATTTTACAAAAATATTGGTTTTGGCTTTTTGGTCATTTCTCTTACTATCTGTAAACCGAACATAAATGTTTGAGTTTTCAGACTTTGATTTTATAATAAAAAAATTGACTTTCATTTTAGCAAATTAAAACACGAATATAAATATTTTGCCGAAATATTGCCGAAAACTTCTTAATTTCTTTTAATTTTACTTAATTTTAGTTAATCTATTTTGTAAGAATAAAATTTTTAAAGTGTTAATTCTATTGACTTTATTGCGATTTTACTAATTTTAAAAATTCTTACAAATAAAGAAAGTCTTAAAACTATTATCCGCACTTTAAATAGAAACCCTTATTTACATAAAATGTAATTAAGGGTTTTTTTAATTGGAAACAACGTTTAAAGTTTTAAATTATTTAATAATTATTTTTTTTGTAATTATCCCTTTTTCGTTTGAATTTATTGTTACTAAATATATTCCTGATTCAACTTGATTCAGATTAATATTTTCATCAAAATTACCATTATTTTTAAATGTATTTTGATATATCTCTCTTCCTCTAATATCATTTATTCTTATTGCTATATCTTCATTTGTATTTGAGTTGAATTTAATTGTGAAGTTACCATTATTTGGATTAGGGAAAAGTGCAAAACTGTTAACCCAGAAAGTATTTAATGCTAAATCCTGTAATGAGCATATACTTAAAGACCAATTGTTTATTGCTCCACCATCACCATCAAAATTGTCTGTTATTGATAAAGTCCAATTCCCAGATGGATTTTCGTTATTAAAAGCGCTTAAACTTTGCAACGGAATTATAAATCCTGATAAAGCAGGGTTTGTACCACAAACTAGGTTGCTACCGGAGTCATCAAAAGTTGCATTAATATTATTGTTACCAGCACATTGCCCGTCGAATAATTGAATCGTGGTTCCAGTAGGACTGGTCAAACTCGCAGTAATATCGCCTACATAAGAATGTGTCATATTCATTGAAATATTCACATCATTTATTGATCCTGCATATGGAATATTGATTGTTGAAGTTACTGTTGATGTACCCGTAGCAGAAATTGGGACTGGTACATTTGTTGAATTTGTAGTATTACATAAAGTATCCCCAGTTGTAAATTTAAATGCATTACTGTAGCTTCCAGAACAACTTACATTTTTAGGCAATACTCTCCAATAATAATCTGTAAAAACAGTTAAATTTGAAATACTATAACTTGTATTAGTTACGTTTCCAGAACTTATTATATTGGTAAAATTTGCATCGGTAGCAACTTGAACATCATAAGAAGTTGCACTCGGGTTATTTGTCCATGATAATGTTAAAAAAGTTTGTTGTAAGTCGGCATTGTCAGTAGGTGATTGAAGCAACATAGGTGGGAAATTTGAATTAAATAAATTCAAATAAAATGGAGCAGATTTAGTTGTAGCGCCAGATGTTGCAGTAACAAGAATATTTGCCAATCCTGTGGGACTTGAATTTAAAGTTGTAACAGTCATAAGTACTGTTCCTGACCCTATAATTGTTGGAGGATTAAAAACAACTGTAGATCCTGTAGGACTTCCTGTTGAATTAAAAGAGGTCGTTCCAACAAAACCTGCAAAAGCAGTATAATTAATAGAATAAACAACTGTCGATCCTTGACAAGCATTTTTGTTTTGCTCTCCTTCTACCCCAGAGAATGCTATCGCAAAAGATGATGGCGCAGTGGTTATGATAAAATTAGTGTTTGAAATGTCATAAAAAATATGTTTGTATCCACGAACCATTATTCTATTTGTAGAACCAACATTGTTAGGAACCGTTATTGTTTCTGAGCCATCATTGGGAACTTGACTGGCTAAAAGTATCGGATATGTTAATCCTCCATCTGTAGAAAGTAACACATCAACATATGTTGCATTTATTCCGTTTGCAGTTGTACCTGCAACCGTCCAAGTTACAGTTTGATTGCTTCCAGCTGCCCAAGATACATTTGTATTTGGAATATTTACTAAAAATGGACCCACATTTGCTACTGTAACAACCATATCATCTCGACTTGTTTGACCACCGTTTTGTGTTTGATTATCTCTTACAGTTAATGCAAAATTCATAGTTCTAGCAACACTTGGAACAACTTCCCAAGCAGGGGCAATTACATTATTGATAACACTTTGTAAAACTGGCATGTATCTATTTGGGGAAGAAATAGGAGTTCTCGATCTGAAATTTGGACCATTAGGCGCGGTTTGAAGCGGTGGTTGAGTAGAAACTTCAAAATTAGTTTGTTCCCAACAATAGGTTAACACGTCATTATTTGCATCTGTCGCATTTCCTTTTAAAATGAAAGGTGTGCTCTTAGGTATTGTGTAATCTAAACCAGCATCAACTACTGGCGGAAAATTTCCATTTAAAATTATATTTGCACAAGTTGCAGTTGAAATAATGTTTGATTCTATTTCACCAATGCTAATTGCGCTAAAATGATCGTCGGAATGTGCCTGTATATCTTGCGAACCACAAATCCCTGCATAAGCCATAATTGTTGTTCCGCTACCAGGTTCTACAGCTGTTGGATCATTTCTGTTTCCAGAACAACTTCCAATAGAACCATTAAAAGTATGATTTCCGCCAAATTGATGTCCCATTTCGTGAGCAACATAATCTATATCATAAGCATCGCCAACTGGAGATCCAGAACCTGTAATTCCGCTGGCTTTACTTCCATCAACACATACTACTCCTACTCCTGCAAGTCCACCGCCACCTGTACTTACGGTATGGCCAATATCAAAATTTGCATTTCCTATAATTGAACTTATTGTATTTTCACTCTGTCCTATCAAAGTTCCAGCATTATTATTATCAAAAGGGTCGGTAGCAGCATTAGTATAAATTACTAAATCGGTATTATTAACTAAAACTAAACGTACTGATAAATCTCTCTCGTATAATAAATTTACACGATTCACAGTAACCACAATCGCTGCTAAAGCTTGTTGTACTGTTCCTCCAAAAAAAGCAGTATACTCTCCAGTTGCTGCAACAGCTAATCGGTAAATCCTAAACTTGCTATCACTATTTAATAATGTAGAAGTTGTATTTGATTTTAAAAAATTATTTTTATCTGATATTTTATTGCCAGTAAGACATTCAAAGGATTTTGTTTTAATTGCATCATTTTTTTCATATACTATAAAAGTATTTAAATCTTTAGTAAATGTATCAATCAATGTTGTCTCATTAATGCCAGAAAGTTTCATTAAATGCAAGCCAAAAGAAGTTATGCTGAAACGAATGCTAGACGATTTATCTTCGACTCCTTTCCCTGAATAGGTTTTAATTTCTGGATACTTTTTAGCCAACTCATCTTCCATCATTGGCGAATTATAAACTTGAAAATGTTCTATCTGACCTGAAGCATTTGGAAAGGAAATAATAACGTCAGACTGTATATTATTCAAGTCCTTAGGAGCATTTAAAATTTGTTGCTTAAGATTATTTAAATCTGTTTGAAACAAAAAATACTTTGATGGCATTGCTATTTTATCCATTTTTTCAAGCCCTCTTAAACTCTCTAAAGTAACATTTCGCCACGAGTTTTGGCTAAATCCAAATTGAATACAAACAATTAATAGTAATACAAGAAGTAGATTTTTTTTCATAAAATGCAAATTTTTATTAATTAATAGTTAGCTAAGTTATTGAAATAAATTAGAATACTAAAATTTAATAAAAACATACATGAACTAAAATCCTAATATCAATTTTGCTTTTGGTAGTATTCGCTCAACAAATTTTGAGTACGCAATACTTGAAGGATGTAAACCGTCTGACGCTACAAGAGCTACATTTGCTGTGCCTTGTTGGGTAATATCGGTAATATTTATAAATTTTATCCCAACTTGCATTGCATAATTGCTGGCAAATGAGTTATAATTTTGAATTTGAGTCGAAATATTTGATTGATTTCCAGTTCCTTGACCGTAAGGAGTATATGCATAATCTGGAATAGATACAATAATTACGTTATTTTTATTGCCTTTTGCTTTAGCAATTGCAATGTTTACTAACTCCGGAAATTCTTGTTGATACAAACTAAAAGGTTTGTTTTGATATTGATTATTAACACCTATCAAAAGCGAAACCATATCATAATCTGATGAAGGATTTTGTGATGTAATAGCATTTTTTAAATCGGTGGTAGTCCAACCTGTTGTTGCTATTATGTCAGTTGTAAAAGTAGTGTTTGATGCTGTATGTTTTTTCAAACTATCTTGCAATTGTATAGGGAATCTACAAGTTTCGCAGACGCTTTGTCCAATTGTATAACTGTCGCCAAGTGCCAAATATTTTACATTTTTTACAGTTGATTGATTTGTTGGATTTTTATAAGAATTCTCGACGCTACAACCAACAAATACTAAATTTAGAAATAAAATAACTAATAATTTTTTCATAAAAGAAGATTTAATAAAGTTACGTTTATTGATTGTTATTAGTTTTAAACCAACTCAACATTTACAGGCATTTGTTCTTCGATGCCATTCCACAATCCGATTCTTTTTTCTAATGCTTCAATTGATACTTCTTTCACTTCTTTCCATTTTACTTCATTGGTTCCGCAGAGTTCTGTAATCATTTGCATAGCCATTGGTCCGTGTTCATCGGCATCCAACTCAATATGTCTTTCAAAATAATGCACTAATTTATCCAGTTTTTTTTCAGGAAAATTTATTTGGAAATTTTTAAGTATTTCAGTAAACATGCTCGGAATCAAATCTTCTCGTCCAAATGTGAAAGCTGCTGCAATTTTATGAGGTTTTCCTTCATCAATTACTCTAAAGGTAAAGTCTAAAAAAGCTTTTACATTTGGATGTAAATTACTTTTTTTAATCGATACAAATATGTTTTTAGTTTGTTGCACGTTGTCCAAAAATTCTAAAATTGGAGTTGTATTGGCTCCACAATCAGTCATTGCATCTAAATACATTTCGAAGTGTGAAAGGCGTTTTCCGTCTAGTGAAATGTCAGTTTCTTCAGCAAGAACAATTTCGTTTATTAAATATCGAGTTTCAGGATTTCCAGTTGGCAACCAAGGGGTTGTTGTGCAAGTTAATTTCTCTTGAAGTGCTTTTAATAATGACATAAAATCCCAAACAGCAAAAACATGATTTTCTAAAAAAGTATGAAGCTCATCAACAGTTTTGACTTTTTCATACAAAGAATGTTGTAACAGTCGTTGTTTTTGAGATTCTATTGATTTGTTAATAAACTGTATTTTCATAGCGCATTTTTTAGATTATTTACGTATTTTTTGTTTACGTTAGATTTTAAAATAATAAACAAAATTAAAAAAAGCCTCTCAGTGATGAGAAGCTTTTGTATAAATTTTAATTATTGTTTGATGTTTTATTTGAATGCAGGAATTCCTGTAATATCTGCTCCAGTTATCAGCAAATGAATGTCGTGAGTGCCTTCGTATGTTAACACCGATTCTAAATTCATCATGTGCCTCATTATCGAATATTCGCCTGTAATTCCCATTCCTCCCAACATTTGTCGAGCTTCACGAGCAATTTCTACAGCCATCATAACATTATTGCGCTTTGCCATCGATATTTGAGCTGTTGTAGCTTTGCCTTCGTTACGCAACACTCCAAGTCTCCAAGTCAACAATTGTGCTTTTGTAATTTCGGTAATCATTTCGGCCAATTTCTTTTGTTGTAATTGAAAACTAGCAATTGGTTTATCAAACTGTATTCTTTCTTTTGCATAACGCAAAGCTGTGTCATAACAATCCATTGCTGCACCAATTGCACCCCAAGCAATTCCATATCTGGCAGAGTCTAAACATTGCATTGGAGCTCCAAGTCCAGATTTTCCTGGCAATAAATTTTCTTTAGGAACTTTTACATTATCAAAAATTAATTCTCCCGTTGATGAAGCTCGAAGTGACCATTTATTGTGTGTTTCTGGCGTTGTAAAACCTTCCATGCCACGCTCTACAATCAATCCGTGAATTCTTCCTTCTTCATTTTTTGCCCAAACTACAGCAACATCAGCAAACGGAGCATTAGAAATCCACATTTTGGCTCCATTCAATAAATAATGATCTCCTTTATCTTTAAAATTAGTAGTCATTCCGCTAGGATTAGATCCATAATCGGGTTCCGTCAATCCAAAACATCCCATCATTTCACCCGTTGCAAGTTTGGGTAAATATTTTTTGCGTTGTTCTTCGGTTCCAAATTTCCAAATAGGATACATCACTAAAGAAGATTGAACCGATGAAGTTGAGCGAACACCAGAATCACCTCTTTCAATTTCTTGCATGATCAATCCATACGAGATTTGGTCTAATCCTGCGCCACCATATTCTTCTGGAATATAAGGTCCAAAACCACCAATTTCACCCAAACCTTTAATAATTTGTTTAGGAAATTCGGCACGTTGCGCATAATCTTCAATAATTGGAGAAACTTCGCGTTTTACCCACGCACGAGCAGAATCTCTAACTAATTTATGTTCTTCTGTTAGCAAATCGTCTAACAAATAATAATCTGGAGCTTGAAATAAATCTGGTTTCATATTTTTGTCATTGCGAGGCACGAAGCAATCTCATTGATATTAATAAAAATCGTTAACGAAAACGTTTGCAAAGTTAATAAAACAAATTTGAGTAATTGTTCAACGTTTGTTATTTTTTAAAGCTATTTCCAGCTATCCATTACAAATATATTCACTGAACTCCTATGAAATTTAAAACAATGTGAAGTAATCTGGGCTAGGGCTACATCTTTAAATAGAACTCTTTTGTAAGATTGATATATTCATCGGTATATTCATGACGATTAATTTCAATAACCAGTTCATCAGCAGTCAAAACCGAAAGTTCGTAACGTTTAAAAGCCAATAAACTTCTCACTATAGGAGTTGTATGTGAGCCTTTTACACGTGTAATTTTCACAGGAAACAATTCCACTTCGGCGCACAAATCTATAAATCGTTCTTCTTCTTTAAAAGGAATAATCACTGCAAAAATTCCGTTTTCAGACAATAACAAATCAGCTGCTTCAATCAAATCTTCAAAAGGCAAAGCATCTTGAAAACGCGCTTGGTTTCTAACTAAAATTTGCGATTTAAATTCCTCAGAATAAAATGGTGGATTTGAAATTATGATATCATATTCAAATTCGGGTTCGTCTACAAATTCATCCAAACCCGCATGATAACAAAATAACCTTTCAGACCAGGGCGAATTCTCAAAATTTTCTACACATTCTTCATAGGCTTCTTCTTCTATTTCGATAGCGTCAATTTGTTCGGCATAAGTTCGTTGTCCTAGCATTAAAGCTAAAATTCCAGTGCCCGCGCCAATATCTAAAATAGAATTTGGATTGTTATTCACGGGACACCAAGCACCCAACAAGACACTATCTGTGCCAATTTTCATAGCGCTTTTTGTTTGTTTTATTGCAAATTGTTTAAATTGAAAATTGGACATAAACTTTTTTGTTTATTATGGTTACAAAACTCTACTATTTTTTGAACAAATTAAGAATTATTTCATATTTAATTTATTAAAATTTAATGTCAAAATAAAGAAAAAAAGTACCTTTACAAAAATTATTTATATGATTTCTATAAATCCAAAAGAGCTTTCGCCAGCAAAATTACAAGGATATTTGCAAAGCGCAATTGCGCCCAGACCTATTGCATTTGCTAGTACTTTGGATGTAAATGGAAATCCAAATCTTTCGCCTTTTAGTTTCTTTAATATTTTTAGTTCAAATCCGCCAATTTTAGTTTTTTCGCCAGCACGAAGAGTTCGAAACAACACTATAAAACACACATTAATTAATTGTGAGGCAACACAAGAAGTAGTTATAAATGTGGTAAATTTTGATATTGTACAACAAATGTCGCTATCGAGCACTGAATATGCAGATGGTATTAGTGAGTTTGAAAAATCGGGCTTAACTCCTATTAAGTCACACATTGTTAAACCATTTCGAGTGGCAGAAAGTCCTGTGCAACTAGAATGTAAAGTGAACGAAATTATAGCTTTAGGCACAGAAGGTGGTGCAGGAAATATGATTATTTGCGAAATAGTAAAAATACATATTGATGAAAATATTCTTGATATAGATGGAACGATAAATCCTAACAAAATAGATTTGGTTTCCCGTCTTGGTGGCAACTGGTATTCGAGAGCCAAAGAAGGCCTTTTTGAAGTCGAAAAACCATTGGTAACTTTAGGAATCGGTGTAGACAAAATTCCAAATTTTATAAAAGAAAGTCCTGTTTTTGACGGAAATGATTTAGGTAAATTAGGAAATATTGAATCCTTGCCCACAAACCAAGAAGTTACTATATTTGTAAAAGAAAATTTTGAAGTGAAAGGGGTTTTAAGTTCGGATGATGAAATAAAAAAACACCTTCTTGCAAAAGAATATATAGATAAAAACGAAGTCCTTACTGCATGGAAAGTACTTTTAGCAAAACAATAAAATAACAATAATTATGGAAGTTTCAGGAAAAGTAAAAGTTGTAAGCCCAGAAATACAGGTTAGTGCAACATTTAAAAAAAGAGAATTGGTAGTTACCACAGACGAGCAATATCCGCAACATATTATCATTGAGTTTACACAGGACAAAAGCGACTTGTTAAACAATGTAACAGTTGGAGAGGCAGTAAAAGTTTCCATCAACATAGGCGGAAGAGAATGGGTTAGTCCTCAAGGTGAAACTAAATATTTTAACTCAATCAGAGGTTGGAGAGTTGAGAAACTTCAAGCCGAAGCAAACTCGAGCCAATCGATTCCTCCAATGCCAGCTGTTGAGGCTTTTGCTCCAGCAACTGATTTTAAAGAAGAGGAACACGACGATTTGCCATTTTAATTTTATGACACTAGTTTTTAGCTGAATAGAGATTTAAAAATATTTTTTTTAAGTCTCTTTTTTGTGAAATTTATTTACTTATTATTCTTGTTTAATGTATTTTTTATCTAAAGATTTATTTTTTCCTCCTGTAAACGAAGCTTCTCCCGAGGGAATTCTTGCTGTAGGAGGCGATTTATCGATAGAGCGGTTACTACTTGCATACAAAAATGGGATTTTCCCGTGGTATAATTCTGAAGAACCTATATTATGGTGGTCACCACCCAAGCGAATGGTTGTTTTTCCAGAAACGTATAAGGTTTCTAAAAAAATGCGACAAATTATAAAACAAAAAGATTTTAAAATTACTATGAATCGTAATTTTAAATCAGTTTTAATGCATTGCCAAAACATAAAACGAAAAGGTCAAGTAGGAACTTGGATAACAGATGATATTGTCACTTCATTTTGTAAACTTCATGAAATGGGTATAGCAAAATCGATAGAAGTTTGGCAAAACAACGAACTTGTTGGTGGGTTGTATGGCATTGATTTAGGTAAAGTTTTTTGTGGTGAAAGTATGTTTTCGATAGTTAGCAGTGCCAGTAAAGTTGCATTCGTAAGCTTGATACAGTATTTGAAACAAAATAATTATACCCTTTTAGACTGTCAGGTTCATAATAGTTATTTGGAACAACTTGGTGCTTTTGAAATTTCTAGAGAAGAGTTTGTTAAATATTTGCATTAATTTTAGATTTCTTTATTGTAAAATTCAATAGCTTTTTGAAATCTATTTATTTTAAGAAGAAGACTTTAATGAATAATTTTGTTTCCAATTCTGTTTCACACAAAATTCATGTTCAGAATATGATTTTGTATTTCTATCATACAAAAAAGTTTATTATATAATTATGAAGTATGCTAGAAAAACTGAAAAGTCACTGTTTTAAGATTAAAATAAAATTAATACCTTGCGTGAATATTTAATTTGATGAATTGAATTTCAGCAATAAACAAATTTCTATTGCTTAAATTTTAAAAATTTCCCTATGAGAAAAATTTACTTTTTTGGATTATTAATTTCTACATTATCTGCATTTAGTCAAAATTTCGGTTCTTTTGCAAGTGGCATCCGAATTAATTCGACTATTTACAATGTTACAGCCTCTTCACAATTACAACAAATCAATCAAAACTCTGGTGCTCAAAATTTTGATGGTGCTAATTTGGGGATATTTGGTCAAAACTCTAGTTGTGCAAAAATTACTGCTGGCGAAGTAAAAACATTTAAAAATATTTCTAGCAACGTATGTAGTGCTACACTTTTGTGGAGAGTATATCCAGTAGGTTCGCCTACCGGAATTTTTAATACTGTTCCTCTTTCAACAATAATAGAATGTAATATACCAGTAGGGACTTACAACGACGGATTAGGTCCATGTGCTACCGGAGATCAAAAGTGGAAAGATTATTCGATCAATTTGAATTTTATAAATAGTCTTACACCAGGTAACTATGTTTTGCAAATAAAATTTAGTTACACAGGGTCAAACACCTCAACTTCAACTTGTGAAACTACCAAAACAATAGATAATAGTGGTGCTGGCTTTAAAGCTACATTTGCAATTACAAATCCGACTTCGGCACCTACCGCAACTCCTGCAACACTTTGCGAGGGAGACACTTTAACTTTAACTGCTAACCCTAGTAATGGTGTTGCTCCTTATTCTTATGCATGGACAGGACCAAACGGATTTACATCTGGATTACAAAATCCTTCAATTACTACTGTTTTAGCAAGTGCTGGAGTATATTCGTTAGTTATAACAGATGCTTGTGGTGCAGTTGCAGTTAGCCAAGATACTAACGCTGTAACTGTAAATTCTAAAACTGATCCAACTTTTGATGCAATTTATCCTGCAATTTGTAAAGGAGGAAATCCACCGATTTTACCAAATTTATCAACCAATGGAATATCTGGTACTTGGAATCCTGCAACAGTTAATAATAATAATACTGCCAATTACCTTTTTACACCTAATTCAGGACAATGTGCAAATCCGTTTACTCAAACTATATTTGTTATAAATAATGTTACTCCAACTTTCACTTTGCCAACAGCTATTTGCCAGGGCTCAACACCACCTGCATTACAAAACAACTCTAATAACGGAATACAAGGAACATGGAGTCCTGCAACAGTAAGTAATAATGCAACAGGAACTTATACTTACACACCAAATACAGGACAATGTGCAACAACTAAAACAGTAACAATTACTGTTACACCAATTGTAAACCCTACATTTACTCTTCCTTCCTCTATTTGTCAAAATGCAGTTGCACCAACGTTGCCAACAATATCAAATAACGGAATTTCTGGCACATGGAATCCTGCTAACGCAAGCAATACCGCATCAGGAACCTATGTTTTTACACCAAATACTGCAAGTCAATGTGGAACTCCATATACTTACAATTTAACTGTAAATCCAAATTTAACTCCAACGTTTACCCCTATTTCACCAATATGTACAAACGCAACTGCTCCAGTTTTGCCAACGACTTCAAATAACGGATATTCAGGAACATGGAATCCAGCTACAGTTAGCAATACTGCATCTGGCATTTATACTTTTACACCAAATGAAGGTCAATGTGCAACATCAACAACACTTTCTGTAACAGTAAATCCTAACATTACTCCCACTTTTGATCCTATTCCAGATGTTTGTTACCAAATAACAGCACCAACTTTACCTACAATTTCAAATAATGGATATACAGGAACTTGGAATCCTAGTACTGTTAGCAATACTGCCTCTGGAACTTATACATTTACACCAACAACTGGGCAATGTGCAACAACAACCACTTTGAATGTAACTGTGACTAAAATCACTCCTACTTTTAATACTATTCCACCATTTTGTGCTGGAACTACTGCTCCAACATTGCAAAATCCATCCAATGAAGGTATTACAGGAACTTGGACTCCAAGTATAATTAGCAATACAACTTCGGGGACTTATAACTTTATACCAAATCCTAATCAATGCGCTACAACAGCCTCAATATCAGTGACTGTAACTCCTAATGTAACTCCAACATTTACGGCTATCCCGCCGTTTTGTGCAGGAACTACAGCGCCAACTTTACCTACAACATCTAATAATGGATATACTGGGGCATGGAATCCGGCAACTGTAAGCAACAATACTTCAGGAACTTATACTTTTACACCATCAGAAGGTCAATGTGCTACAACAACAACACTTTCTGTAACAGTAAACCCAAATATTACTCCAACATTTACAGCAATAGCTCCAATTTGTTCAGGGGCAACCGCACCAATTTTGCCTTCAACATCTACAAACGGATATGTAGGAACTTGGAATCCCGCTACTGTTAGCAATACTGCTTCCGGTACTTATACGTTCACACCAAACGAGGGTCAATGTGCTACAACGACAACACTTTCAGTAACAGTAAATCCAAATATTACACCTATTTTTAGTTTCCAAACAACGATTTGTTCTGGAGCTACATCGCCAATTTTGCCTACCACTTCTGATAATGGAATTACAGGAACTTGGAATCCAAATATTGTAAGTAACACTACCTCTGGAAATTATACTTTTACACCAGCATCAGGAAATGGTCCTTGTGTACTAACAAGAACAGTAGCTGTAACTGTAAATCCAAATGTTACACCGACTTTTAATTCAATTCCAGATGTGTGTTACCAAACTACAGCTCCTATACTACCAACAACTTCAACTAACGGTATTACTGGAACTTGGAATCCCGCAACTGTAAGCAATACAGCATCTGGAACATACACGTTTACTCCAAATGCAGGACAATGCGCAACTCCAACATCATTAAATATAACCGTTACAAAAATTACCCCGATATTTAATCCAATACCTCCTATTTGCGCGGGTGCTACTTCTCCTATTTTACAAAATCCATCTAGCAATGGTATTACTGGTATTTGGAATCCTTCGACAGTTAGTAATTTAGCTTCGGGAGATTATATTTTTACACCTGATTCAAATCAATGTGCTACAACTGTAACAATATCGGTAGTTGTAAATCCAAATGTTACGCCAACATTTAATGCAATTCCACCTTTTTGTTCGGGATCTACTGCACCGACACTGCCAACGACTTCTAATAATGGATATAGTGGGACTTGGAATCCAGCAGTTGTGAGTAATACTACATCTGGCACCTATACTTTTACCCCAAATGGTTCTCAATGCGCAACAACTGCAAATTTATCAATTACAGTAAATCCTAATGTTACGCCAACTTTTAATGAAATTGCTCCGTTTTGCGCAGGAACACCAGCACCGGGATTACAAAATCCTTCAAATGAAGGTATTACAGGAACTTGGAATCCATCTACAATAAATAATACAAGTTCTGGAACATACACTTTTACACCAAATGCTGGACAATGTGCAACCACTACGAGTATTTCGGTAACTGTGACGCCAATTGTTACTCCTACTTTTAATGCAATTCCAGATGTATGTTATCAAACAACAGCTCCTACATTGCCGACAACTTCGACTAATGAAATTACAGGAACTTGGAATCCTGCAATAATTAGTAATACAGCTTCAGGTACTTATACATTTACACCAAATGCAAACCAGTGTGCATCAACAATAACATTGAATGTAGTTGTGACTAAAATTACTCCAACTTTTAATTCAATTCCGCCGGTATGTTATGGAACAACTCCACCAACTTTACAGAATCCATCAAATGAAGGAATTACTGGAACTTGGAATCCAGCAGTTGTTAGCAATACAAATTCAGGCACATACAATTTCACACCAGACCCTAATCAATGTGCTACAACGGCAAGTATTTCTGTAACCATATTTTCTGTATCTCCTACTTTTGATACTATTCCCGATATTTGTTATGGTACTTCAGCACCTAATTTGCCAACTACATCAAATAATGGAATAGTAGGAACATGGAGTCCACCAGTTGTAAGCAACACTACATCAGGAAGTTATACTTTTAATCCAAATCCAGGTCAATGTGCCATAGTATATACAATTACTATAAATGTAAATACAATAAACCCAACTTTTAACTCAATTCCAGCATTCTGTAGTGGTTCAACAGCACCAGTATTGCAAAACCCTTCAAGCGAAGGAATAACAGGAACTTGGAATCCTGCAACTGTAAACAATACCACATCTGATACTTATATTTTTACACCAGATGCTAATCAATGTGCTACAACGGCAAGTATTTCAATCACAGTTACCCCAAATATAACGCCTTTATTTAACGAATTTTCTCCTATATGTTATGGGTCGACAGCTCCAACATTGCCCACGACTTCTACTAATGGAATAACTGGAACTTGGAATCCTGCAACAATAAGTAATACAACAGCTGGAACTTACACATTTACTCCAAATGCTGGTTTTTGTGCAACTACGGCATCAATAACTACAACTATAAACACTATTAATCCAACATTTGCGACTATAACACCAGTTTGTTTCGGCTCAACAGCGCCAACATTACAAAACCCATCAAATGAAGGCATCACAGGAACGTGGAATCCTCCGACTATTAGTAACACAACTGCAGGAAGCTATACTTTTACACCAAATCCAAATCAATGTGCTACTGTTGCAATTATTTCTGTAACGATAAATTCAATTTCTCCGACATTTAATACGATAGCACCAATTTGTGAAAATTCGACAGCCCCAGTATTGCAAAATCAATCAAATAATGGAATAACGGGAACTTGGAATCCAGCTACGGTTAGTAACACTTCGTCTGGAATTTACACTTTTACACCAGATCCAAATCAATGTGCTTTAGTAACAAATATTTCAGTAACTGTAAATCCAATTGTGACACCAACATTTAATGCTATTCCAAATGTATGTTACAACACAACGGCTCCTACTTTACAAAATCCGTCAAACAATGGAATTTCAGGAATATGGAACCCTACAACTGTAAGCAATACCAGTTCTGGAACTTATACTTTTACACCAAATTCGGGAGAATGTGCAACAACAACTTCAATTCAAATTAACGTTGACACTATAAATCCGAGCTTCAATATAAATCCCAATGTATGTGAAAATGGTTCAGTTCCAACTCTTAATAACAATTCAAATGAAGGAATTATCGGGTCTTGGAATCCTGCAACTGTGAGTAATACTACTTCTGGAAATTATATTTTTAGTCCTAATGCAAATCAATGTGCAACAACAACTAGCGTTTTCATTACAGTAAATCCAAATGTAACTCCAACGTTTAATGCTATTCCGCCAGTTTGTTTTGGATCGACTCCTCCTATGTTGCAAAATCAGTCAAATGAAGGAATATCTGGAACTTGGATTCCTGCAACAATATCAAATACAACAGCTGGAACTTATACTTTTACTCCTAATGCTGGAATTTGCGCCACATCAACTACTATCACAACTACAATAAATAGTGTTACTCCAACTTTTAACGAAGTTGCAACTATATGTTATGGAGCAACAGCACCAACATTGCAAAACCCTTCAAACGAAGGAATTACAGGAACTTGGAATCCTGCAACGATTTCTAATACATCATCTGGAACATATACTTTTACTCCCGATGCAAATCAATGTGCCACAGAATTTTTGTTTACAACCACAATTAATGTAATCAATCCTAGTTTTGATTCCATACAGAATGTTTGTTATGGTTCTACACCACCAGTATTGCCTTCAATTTCAAACAATGGAATATCTGGAACTTGGAATCCTGCAACAGTTAGTAATACAACTGCGGGAGATTATTTATTTACGCCATACCCAAATCAATGCGCAACAACTACTACGTTGAGTATCGGAATTAATAGTATAACACCACAGTTTGATTCAATTCCTGCATTTTGCGAAAATACTACAGCGCCAGTATTATCTTTAATTTCTAATAACGGAATTACAGGAACTTGGAATCCTGCAACGGTAAGTAATACTACTAGCGGAATATATACTTTTACCCCAAATCCAAACCAGTGTGCAATTGTAACATTTATTAATATTACAGTTACACCTAGAACCGTTCCTACATTTACATTTGGAACAACAGCTTCTGTATGTCAAGGTTCAGCTGTTCAAGTCTTATTGCCAACAACATCTAGCAATGGTATTTCAGGAACATGGACACCAAACACAGTTGATACTTCAAGTATAGGAACTACGATTTATAATTTTACACCTAACCCAACAGAATGTGCTACAACAACTAATTATACTGTTACTGTAAATCAAAATATTATTGCAACATTTAGTCCAATCGCTCCTATTTGTTCTGGCGAAACTGCTCCTATTTTACCAACTACCTCTAATAATGGATTTTTAGGAACGTGGAATCCCGCAATTGTAAATAACTCAACATCAGGAACATATATATTTACTCCAAATGCAGGTCAATGTGCAGTGAGTAGTACTTTGAGTATAATAATAAATTCATCTCCAACAGATATTGAAACCATTGTTGCCAATGTTTTAAATAATACTGCCATTGGAACAATTGAAATAACCGGAATTACAGGTGGTGTAAGTCCTTATTTATTTAGTATAAACAACAGTTCATTTACAACTACTCTTACATATTCAAATCTCTCACCTGGTGATTATATACTTACGGTTCAAGATGCAAATGGATGTGTGTTTAGCAAAGTTATAACTATTACCTCAACTTGTATTTTCCCCAACGGAATATCTCCAAACAATGACCAGAAAAATGATACATTTAATTTAGATGGTTGTAATGTGAAAAGATTAGAGCTATTTAACAGATATGGAATGAAAGTTAATTCGTTTGATGATTATGTTGCTCAATGGGATGGAGCTACATCTGACGGTAAAACACTTCCAGACGGAACTTACTTTTATGTAGCTGAATTAAAAGATGGAACATCAAAAACAGGTTGGGTTTTTATAGCGAGATAAACTATTAAATAATTTTAAAACTTTACGGATATTAAAATAAAACAAGCATAAAAAATTTATAATAACTTCTGTAAATTCATTCATAATTAAAACCAATTTGTTATTAACATTAAAATATTTAAATAAGAGGTATTTTTGTAACACAAATTAGAAACTTAAAAATAAAAAATATGGCATTAGCAATAACAGATGCAACTTTTGACGAAGTAGTATTAAAATCAGATAAACCTGTAATAGTAGATTTTTGGGCAGCTTGGTGTGGACCTTGTAGAATGGTTGGACCAGTTATAGACGAAATTGCAACCGAATATGAAGGAAAAGCAACAGTTGGAAAAGTTGATGTAGACGCAAACCAAGAATTTGCCGCAAAATATGGCGTTAGAAACATTCCAACAGTTTTGATTTTTCAAAACGGTGAGGTTGTTGGGCGTCAAGTAGGTGTTGCTCCAAAAAAAACATATACAGATGCAGTTGATGCTTTGTTAAAATAACTATTAATAAGATTTTTAAAACCTTTCAAGAAATATTTTTTTGAAAGGCTTTTTATTTTAATTTCAATTTAATGGTTGTTCCAGTATTAATTTTAGAATCTACTAGAATATCACAATCAATAGCATTTGCTAAATCGCAAATTAAGTAGAGATCTTAACCATTCTTAATTCCTAAAATTTTTATAGTCTAATTAATCGTTAAAGAAAAATTAGTGCGTAAATAGTTTTATATAATTATAGTTAATTGAAAGTTGACCTTTCTTATTTATTTTGAACTTGTTTCAGAATACAATTAATTTTTTTTACATTCTTTTCAATATCTTTGAACTATGGAGTTAGATCAGTACAAAGAAATTATATCGGGATTTAAACATCTCGAAGTTTTGGCAAATCAAGTGGTAGAAGGTTTTATTTCTGGCATGCACAAATCGCCTTTTCATGGTTTTTCAGCCGAGTTTGCAGAGCATAAAATTTATAATTCTGGCGAAAGCACAAAGCATATCGATTGGAAATTATTTGCTAAAACAGATAGGCTTTACACAAAAAGATATGAAGAAGAAACAAACCTTCGTTGCCATTTAATTATCGACAATTCGTCATCAATGCATTTCCCTAAGCTTGAAAATAACCAGCCTTTTTATGAAAGTAAAATAGGATTTTCGGTTTTGGCATCGGCAGTTTTAATGAGCTTATTAAAAAAACAACGAGATGCCGTAGGCTTGAGTATTTACTCAGATAAATACGAATTTTATGCGCCCGAAAAAGGATCAGACCGGCATCAAAGAATGTTGATTAATCAACTAGAAAATATATTAAAAACTCCTAAGCAAACCAAAGAAACTGATACAATAACTTTTTTACATCAAATTGCTGAAAAAATTCACCGTCGATCTATGATAGTTCTCTTTACAGATATGTTTCAAGATGGCGACCAAGAAGCTTTATTTAATGCTTTACAACATCTAAAACATAATAAACATAAAGTAGTCGTATTTCATGTTATAGATGAAAAAAGAGAATTAAACTTTGATTTTGACACTACACCACGAAAATTTATCGATGTAGAATCTGGTGAAACTGTGAATCTTTATTCAGAAAATGTAAAAGAAGAATATGAAAAAAAAGTGTCACATTATTTTAAAAAACTTTCTTTAACATGTGCACAAAATAAAATAAAATATGTGCCTGTAAATGTAGGTTCAAGTTTTGAAAAAATTTTGACAACCTATTTAGCAGAAAGACAAAATTTTTGACAGCAGACAATAATAAATTCAAAAAAAAGAAAAAAACACTTGTAAAACAAAAAAACGATTGTATATTTGCAACCGCAATTAGCGAGGTTTGGTAGTTCAGTTGGTTAGAATACATGCCTGTCACGCATGGGGTCGCGGGTTCGAGTCCCGTCCAGACCGCTTAAATAGGGAAAAGCGATTCAGAAATGAGTCGCTTTTTTGTCCCTATAAAGTATTAAAGAAAGTTGTGTTGTTTACGTTACGCCCTTGTACAGCGTAACAGGTTTAGTAGTTAAGCCAATGGAAAGCTCTCCCTTTTAGGGATGGCTTTTTTGATTTATAGAGGTTTCGATTTTTAATTTAGGCGAAGTTCTTTTTACTTCTTTTGCTATTATTCGCCAATAACCCATCCCCTAATCCGTTACCCCATATTTCATAAATCATATTTTCTTTATAAAACGGCTTTCAAATATCCTTTTGGACATAAGAAAACAGGGTAAGATATAATTAATAAACAATCATTCTAAAGCATTCAAATTTAGAAGTTATATATATGGCTTATTAGGTTAAGAAAGGCAGTTAAAATCATTAAAATCGACCATTCTCAAACATATTTAAAACAAGACGGCAGTTAAAATATATTTACCTTGTTATAACTAAATTAGCTTTGTTCTAGCTTATCATTCACTTTGGCTATTAAGGTCATTTTATTTATATTCTCTTGTCTAGGTTATCTAGTTTATTTAGCTAATACAATCTACCCTTATTATACTAAACTATCAATTTTCTTCTTTAATGATTGAAGTAACTCATTTCTGTAATCAATTTTTTTGTCTAAAAAGTATTCATAATTTTTAAAAAACGACTTTACTTTGGTACTTCTGTTTGTGCTTGTATTATTTAATTCAAATTTTTCGAGTTCTTCAAAAAAACCATTTCTCTTGATTGCAGTAAACTGTAAATATTTTTGAGCATCTCTTTTTCCAAGCTTGTCAATGTTTATTTCTTTTTCATCGGAAATTAAATCTACAAAATGTATTGTGCTGATATGTTTGTAAAGTTCATAATTGATTTCTTCCCAGTTTTCTAATATTTTATTTAGAGTATCAGCTTTTTCCTTTTTTTTATCTGAAGTATCTGCATTTTCTTTATAAAAAGGGACAGCACATACTTTTTTAAGAACAATTTCAAATCTAAAGCAATTGAACTTTTTTTGCACATTCATTTTCTTTGCATCACTAAAAAAGTTTGTATCATTTTTGTTTATCTCCAAAAGCTTATCATAAAATTTATACTTAAAGGCACCCTCTTTGCCTTCTTTAGTTTCCTTGCTTTTTAGATAAACACTTGTTTCCCTTACTTCCCTTGTAAAATGTCTATGTTTAACAAAACAATTTATTATTCCTTTAAAATAAGATTTTAATAAAAGCGTAACTCCGATTTCCAATTGTGTTACTTCGGCATTTAATAAATCAATTTCTCTGATTCCGATTTTATTAGTTAAAAGCATTATACATTCTTTCAATTGGCTTTTAGTTAAATTTTGTCGTGTGTTTTTTCCAAAATACCATTTTCTTATACTTCCATTAAATTTAATTGTAAAATCATCTTTTACATCATCGTAATAAAGCATTAGCGTTATTCTAAAAGGTCTTTTACAATTAGCTTTGCCGTTTGTTATTTCTCTACTGAGAATATGCCTATTTGGGTATTTACTTGGTCTATAATTCCCCCAAAGTTTGTAGTCATTGAGAAGAGTAAAGTCCGATATTTTTATTTTAATTCTATCCATACCATTTATTTTTTAGTTATGAATTTCTCTAACTCGGTTCTTCTGATTAGAATTTTTCCATTTGCGGTTTTTTGGTTACTCTTTAAACCTTTTTTTCTGAATCCGTCAATTACTTTTCTACTCAAACCAAATTCCATTTCAATATCAGAAATAGATAACCATTCTTTTGTAAATTCAGTTCGTTCCGAAATATCCATAAGCAATTTTCTTGTTTCAATAACAAACTTCACTAGATTGCTATAAACTCGTCGTTCAACCATAATTTTTGTACCCATAATTTTAAATTTTAAACATTTGTATATTATAGTAATAGTCGCCAGTTTTTTTTTATTTTTTCAAAACGGCATTTTAACTTTTTTTTAACAATTTTGGCTTTTAAAAAATTAGGTAATAAACATAAAATCAATTAGTTATATAAATAAAAAAATCACTCTATTTCTAGGGCGATTTCTATCAAATTTAAAATATTTATGTTTTATTAATTATGAATCATACAGTTTGAATAAAAAATGATGTAATATAAATTCGTTATCTTTTCGTTTATGTCTGCTCGTAAAAGTAAAAGCATTTCCTTCAATTGAGTTTAATTCTATTCCATTTTCAATTACATCTCCTTCTGGAGATAAATCTGTGGATATATTTAACTTTGAAATTATAGAGTTTTTAATTTTATCTATTTCTCCATCTAAAACAAAACCTAACATTCCTCCAAAATTATTAAACTGGGCATATTTACCATTAAAATGTCTATATACACCACCATCTTTTTTTGATTTATTATATACATATTCATCAATAGAAACAGAATTGTTATTTAGGTTTTTACATTCAACTGAATAGTATTTTAATTTCTCATTTTCAATATCAACCCAATCACTATGCTGAAATTTCATATCATAAAAACCTACCTGATTGTATTTAACTTTAGATTCAAGATTAATTAAAATACCCTCAAAAAAAATCCTTTTATCATTTGTTTCAAACCATTTATAGATGTAATCTTTGATTAAATCTTCAATATGTTTTCTTTTTGTTTTCTTTTTTTCAGCTTCAATAAGTGCCGTTAGTTCGTCAAATTCAAACTCTTTGTAGAATTTTAACAAATGAAAATGTATTAGCTTAATCCAAAAATTATCGTCTTTAACTCTTTTTTTTCTACTACTATCAGGCAGGAAACTGGTCTTGGGTAATCGAATGTATTCTCTATCCATATTTACATTCGATTTAAGATTTCTTGACCATCTTCAAAAGCTTTTGTTTCAGTC
>JANXVF010000001.1 GCA_025351785.1 Flavobacterium sp. | reverse complement strand
AAAAACATAAATAAATAATGAATATAAATTTACTCCGATTTTTCAATTTTATAGTTGACAACATAATATTTACTTTACTAGTTTTTATATTTTTATATATTTTCAGTACTTTTATTAGTAAAGAAAATGCGGTCGTAATTTTATTTATATTATATTTTCTTTATTATTTTTTACAAGAATTAATTTGGAAGAGAACTATTGGAAAATATATTACGAAAACAATTATCACTACAAAACTAAAAAGTGAAAAATATTTTTTTTGGCAGATATTATGTAGAACATTAGTAAGATTTATTATAATTGATGTATTTTCATATTTATTTACAAATTGTGGATTACACGATTTTTTATCAAAAACTGAAACTATTAAAGATAAAAATAATTAAAGAAAAGTGGAGTTCAGAAACCATTATAAAAACGAGGCGTAATCGAAAAGCCTTACGAGTAGAAAAAAATAATCAATATTTAAAATGAAAAAAAGTATTTTTAAATTTACAGCAATTTTGTTAGTAATTACAAGTTTAACTTCTTGCGCAACTGTATTTGGTGGAAAAGTAAGTGATTGCCAAAGAACAAAACCAGCAGCAGGAGAACCAGCTAGAAAAATAAGAGTTGGAGCTTTAATTGCAAATATTTTATTATTTACTCCTGGTTTGATTGTAGATTTCGCAACAGGTGCAGCTTATAAACCTTGTAATAAATAATATGTTTATAAAAATGTCAGTGGCTATCTACTGACATTTTTTATTAAAAGTCAAGGTCAAAAACATAATTGAAAATAAAAAACAGCCGATAACAGTGGTTTCAATAAATGGCGAAAAAATTGCAAAATTGATGTCTGTCTTTCGCAAGAAATTTTATTTTTAACAGAAAATAATCACTTACGAAGTTCGCCACTTTGCAAAGCGCACAAAAAGTTATAAGCCATTTTATATGAAGACTAAAGTAATAATCACAATTCTAATATTATCATATCAGTTTTCATTTTCTCAAAAAGAATTTAAATTAGATAATGACAGCTTTATGTTAGGAATGTTCAACGATTATAATGGTAGAGAAATTGCATTGGATCATCCGTTTTTATCAACTCAAGTTACCTCCTTCTACTGCTCAGAAAAAAAACTTGAAAAAATGTTTCTTGATTCAATCCAAAAAAAATATAAGTTCAGTGATATAATAGTTAAGGATAACATAATTTATTCTAAATCATTAGCAAAACTTTTTAATAAATATTATTATGTTGAGAAAAGCGATGGAGGTTGGACATATGATGGTATAGATTATTCAGCCTACATGATGAAACTGAAAAAAAAATCATTTACAACAAATCAACAAAAGATTTCTTTTGTCTTCGGTTCCTATTTTAGAAATGGAAAAAAAGAAAATGGTGAATTAAAAATTGTATTAGCTAATTCCTTATCTCATTTTGATGCTTTGGAAGAAGCAATGAAAAAATTGAAATTTAAGTTGAAAGTTGAAACAAATCCAGGTATTCCTGCAACCCAAATTATCTATTTTAAACCAACTAAAAAATATTATAATCTGTTTATGAACATTGAACCATTTAAACCAGATGTAAATGATTGCAACTAAAACGGCATATAATAACTGTTTCAAGAAATGGCGAAGTAAAGGATTTATTTAAATCGGAATTGGTTTTTAATTTAAAGTTATACCTATATTTATAAAGTTTTGATCTTGGTTCATCGCAACCTCGCCAAAATTCAAAACTTCCCCAAACCCACAGCGAGAGGAAGTCTAAACTAGTAGGTACTTACCAAAAAATAAAATATTTTGAAGTAAATAACAATCATTTGAAGTATTTTTGACATTGAATAAACAGATATATAAATCTGAATTATATGAAAAATATTGATAAAAATAGTTTAGAAAATGCATATCGTTTGTTCGAATCAAATGATATTATCAAAATTGAAATAGGAACAACAAAAAGTCTTATCGAAATACACAATTATCTTTTTAATGACTTATACGATTTTGCTGGGAAAGTACGCAAACATAATATATCGAAGGGCAGTTTTAGATTTGCAAACGCTTTATATTTAAATGAAATTTTGGTGAAAATTGAACAAATGCCAGAGAACAATTTCGAAGAAATTATCGAAAAATATATCGAAATGAATATAGCTCATCCGTTTATGGAAGGTAATGGAAGAACAATGCGAATTTGGCTCGATATGATTTTAAAAACAAGGCTTAAAAAATTAGTGAATTGGCAATTTGTTGATAAATCACTTTACTTACAAGCTATGGAAAGAAGTCCAATTAATGGTTTGGAAATAAGAACTTTGTTAAGTCAAAACTTAACTGACGAAATCAACAATAGAGAAGTTATTTTTAAAGGAATTGAGCAGTCCTATTATTATGAAGGATATCAAAAAGAAGATGATGAATAGTAATTCCTAAATTTTTTACTTAAAACGCAAGCTTGTAAA
>JANXVF010000124.1 GCA_025351785.1 Flavobacterium sp. | reverse complement strand
ATTGTTGGACTTACAGTTTCTAAATCCCAATAGTTTACTGCAAGCACACAAATTTTGGCTTTTTTGTTTTGATGAAAAAAATGATTTAACATTAAGTAATTTGATGAGATTGAAGTATCATCAATACTTAAATTTATTCCTTTTTTATGAATTAAACTATCAATAACAACTGTATTCAAAGTAGTTAAGCCAATGCTAGAACCGATAATAATATAATCAAAACTAGATTCTTTTACTTCGTGAGTTAAAAATTCAGGTTTGTAGAATGATGAATTTCTAAGCAAATATAAATTCAAAATCGAAATACCATTTAAAATTAAAAAGATGATAAGTGAATATTTCAAAATATGTTTCAAAAATTTTTTCATATTTTAAAATTGAAAGTAAATAAAACTCATTTGGTTTCTGTAAGTTCCCATACAAAATAATAGAAATATAGCTAAAAATAAAACATATTTAGAAACTTTTATTTCGGCATTTTGTTTTTTAACATTATAATATTCAACTAGTAGCAATAGTAAAATAGAAATCAAACTTATACCAGATAGCAGGGCATATTTTGAATTTTTATAAAAAAAATGTGGTGCTAAATTGTTTATTGAAAACATATTTTCTAGATACAAAAAAGCTTCATAAATAGATTTTGATCTAAAAAATATCCACGCAAAAGAAACCATGATAAATGTAGAAAACATTTTAAAAATAGAGCGTATCGTGAACTCGTTTGAATTGATGTTCAATCTGTTTTTATTTGTAATTAGTAAAGGGATAAATAATAAGGCATGAAGTAATCCCCAAAAAATAAAAGTCCAATTTGCTCCATGCCAAAAACCACTCAATAAAAAAATTATGAACACATTTCTCAATTGATACATCTTGCTTCCTTGACTTCCACCTAACGGAATATAAACATAATCTTTAAACCACGAAGACAAAGAAATATGCCAACGACGCCAAAAATCGGCAATATCTTTTGAAAAATATGGAAAATTGAAATTTCTAAGTAAATCGATACCGAAGAGTTTTGAAACTCCTAAAGCAATATCAGAATATCCAGAAAAATCACAATAAATTTGAAACGAAAACATAAACATCCCTATCCAAAGCTCAGACGATGAATGTCCTGAAACGTTATCAAAAATTTGATTAACAAAAAAAGCACAATTATCGGCAATGACAACTTTTTTAAATAAACCCCATATTATTTGTTTTGAACCTTGAATAGCTTGGTTGTAATTAAAAATTCGCTTCTTTTTAATTTGAGGTAACAAATGAGTGGCTCGCTCAATTGGACCTGCAACCAAAAGCGGAAAGTAGCTTACAAACAACGAATAACTGATTATACTTTTCTCAGGAATTATTCGATTTTTGTAAATATCAATAACATAAGACAAACCATGAAAAGTATAAAATGAAATACCAACAGGCAAAATAATTTTCAGCATCCAAAAACTAGGCTGAAATCCGAATTTTGATAAAGCTATCGAGAGTGAATCGGCAAAAAAATTATAATATTTAAAAACTCCAAGAAATCCTAAATTTACAGAAACACTCGTCCAGAACCAAAATGATTTATTTTTAATAGTAGTAGCGTTATACATTTTTAAACCAGTGAAATAGTCTAAAAAAGTAGAAAACACTAATAAAAGCAAAAAATGCCAATCCCAAAATGCATAAAAAAAATAACTCGCAACAAGTAATAGCAAATTTTGAATTTGTAAGTTTTTTGAATTTACAAACCAGTATAGACAAAATACTAAGGGTAAAAAAAGTAAAAAAGGTAATGAGTTAAATAACATTTTGGATGATTTTAGTCACGCCTTCCCATATTCGTCTGGAAGCATTATCTGGTGGATGCTGATTTATTATTTGGAACCATTTTTTTGATTGTTTCACAACAACTTCATTATTTTTTAATAACGATTCGATTTTTGAAGCTATTTCTGTGGAATTATTTAACCAAACTACTACTTCTTTTGAAGGCATAGAACGAAAATGTATATATTTGTAACACTTATGAATACTCCAAAGCTTATCATTCATTTTTGATTGATTATAATTAAAATAAGCACACGGTTTATTGAAAGAAGCGTAATCAAAAATCATTGACGATCCTAGATTAACTACAAATTCTGTGTGATAAATTGTATTTGACAACAATATAACATCTTCTGGAGTTGGCAAAATAGTATTCCATGCAAAATTGGTGTTTTCCCAAATTGGATCGATAGAAACAATTAAATCTTTGTGGTTTTCGAGAATTTCATTATAACGCCCTGAAAAATCTACAGGACATTTTCTAAAAATAATTCCTAAATTATAGCCCTTAGAATTTAGAGTGGTTACAGCATTGGCAAAATCGTCGAGATATTTTGGATCATCAGGCGATGTTGTAACATCATCACCAGAAAAGCATAAATACTTTTTGTTTAAATTTAAATTATATTTTTTGAAGAAAACTTCTTTTGACAATAAATTATCAACATCAAAATGATTTTCAAACTGTGGTGTTCCTGATATAATAATTTGTTTTTCAGATATATAAGGATAATAATAAAGCAGTTGCTGTTTCATGAGTTCGCTCCAAACAAAATAAAAATCGGTTTCTATTACCATGGTTGCCTTTGGGAGATTATCCCATGAAAAAATAAAAGTTGCAGTAGGAATTCCCAAATCTTGAGCTGCTAAAATTGGCGCAACAGCAAGTACAGGTCTTTGATTTGTACAAAAAACTAATGCAGGATTTTCGGCTTGTAAAGTTTCTTTACATTTTAGATAATAAGGAGTTGATCGTTCCTTATTTTTTATGGTTTGTCTAATTTTTAATAATCCGTCGGGAGTTGATTGAAATTTAATTATAATTTGAGTTACGGTATTTTTTAAAAAACTTTTGAATGTTTTAGACTCAAACGGAAATCGATATCCATCATAAGTTAAATCACGAGATTGATTTATAAATAAGTTTAACTCTACATGTTTTTTTGCATTTTTAAGAACATCAGTCAGCCAATGTGTCTTTTGGTTTTCAATTTTAATTTCTTCAAATCCTAACGAAGTTAAATCGAAGGGAGTACTATTCCAAAAGATATTTTTATAACCTAAAGACGTACCAATTGAAACAAACTTGGAATAAGCAAAATTGCGGAGCCCAATGCCATCAGGGATTAAAATAAATATTTTTTTATTATTCATAAAATTTAAATTATAAACTACCTACTCTTCCATGGTCAGAAAAATAACGTTTCACAACAAATTCTTTATCCATAGGTTGTTCTGATAAAAAAGATATATCGCAAAAATTATCTTTCTCTACAGGGTTTAATCTCCAAGGTATAAAAGATTTATAATCTAATACCCAATTATTTTTTTCGAGTTCTTTTGATTGTAAATCATTCCAAGATGTTACATAATCCATCCAATTATAACCCATTTTCCAGGCTTGATGTTCTAAATCATCTAAATTATTGAATTTAATAACCCGCATTCCTCCTACTTCCTCTTGACTTATAAAACTAGAACCATCATTTAAAACACCTCCTTTTAATAAAGGTTGATCGAAATAATGTTTTAAATTTTCTTCCAAAATTATAGTTTTTGGCAAATTAATATCGTTAATTGTCGTACAAACATTTAATAAGTTTGGATTTTTAATAGTAGGATTGATTTTTACATAACGAACTAAATTATGATATCTAATCCACCTCATGTTTCTATACAATCCTAATCCTGCTTCGTTTGCAGCTGTTGCTCCTAGAGGATAATAATTTCTTGCCAATGCATATAGTCTTGCTAAAATTCCTTTTCCTCTACATTCTTCAGTCAAATAAACATTTATAATCCAGGCTATTCCTCCTTGAAAATTTGCACCAACATGACCTTCTATTTCATCATTTTCGTTTAAACAGATAAAAGATCTTCCAAATTTCGGATTTCCATATTGCCACTCCCAGAATTTTTGATTGTGTAACGGATGGTTTTTGCGATAAATTTTTAAGAAAAAAGTCTCTAATTTTTTCCAGTCTGCATTAGTTGCTTCTCGAGTAATCATAATTTATAATTTTTTCCTCCTATTAAATCATTACAATCAAATCGATTAAGTAGTAATTTATTTTTGGTTTGATCATTAACACCAACTTTTGTAGTAAAACCCAAATTATAACCATTTTCTAAAGCTAATTTAGGAACTATTGGAGTTACTGCTTGCTCTGTACCATAAGGATATGAAACTGTATTTATTTTAGAATTGGTTAAATTTTCAAAATAATTTTTCGAATGTTGTAATTCAAATAAAATAGTTTCATTATCTAAAATTCCTAATGGTTTATGACTGTGCGTATGGCTCCCTAAATAATTTTTACTTGCTAAATAATTTAAATCTTTTTGTGACATATAAAAATTTTCGACCACTTCTTGCTCATTAAAATGCATATCAAATAATGAATTAATCAATCGTTCTTGTTCGTTTAGATTGAGTTTAAAATTTAAACTGTATTTTAATTGTCCATCAAGTTTAGTATCAAATCTATAAGTTTGAGAAGCATTTTTTTTATCTATATCAGTTAAATTTAATAAACTTATTTTTTGAATAGAATTAAGAATACTTTCTGAATCTAAAATCGACCTAATGAGATGAATTTTATGAACGGTACTTACTTTTTTATTTTCAAAGTTTATAGAATTCGCAAAAAATAGAGCGTCAATATTTTTATTTTCTAATATTGGCATTGCATATTCCATTTGCTCTTTTAAACCATCGTCAAAAGTTATTAAAAAATAATTTTCGGAAGCAGCTAAAATAGTATCTGTATTATTTAGTAAATCGAATATTGAAATAAAATCGCCTTGATTTTCAAGTAATTCTAACTGATTTTTAAAAACATTTGGTGTTACACCAAAAATACTTGAATATTTGGCTTCAAAGTTTAATCTTATATAATGATAATTACTAATAGTTAACATACTACTTTTATTGCAAGCCAAATATCAATTTTTATTTTCAAACCTTAAAATTTTTTTTAAAAAATAAAAAAATCTGTAACTTATTGTGGTACATAAGTATAATTAATTAAATTATTTTAGTGTTTTTAATTGTATTAATTTCTTTAGAAAACTTGTAGTAAAGAACGTTCAAATATCAATCAAACTAAACTACTATTTGTTCAAAAATTAGCATGGGATGTATGAAAATACCAAAACCTACTAAAATATAATATTATCTAACATGATAATTGTAGAACAAATTATATTTCCAAGTACGTTGGTAGTTTTAAGAATAATATTTTTAACATCACAGGCAAATGTTCTGACTAGATTTACAAACATCTTATATATTATTTAAAAACTAAAACATCTTAATTTGTAGTATCAAAAATGCCTAAAAACTGCTTTTGATGATTGATGTTCCAAAAATCTTTATTTGCAATAGCTTCTAAAAATAAAGTGGCGCTATTTCCTGTGCCAAAATAGGTTTCGGTTGGATTTACCTTGTGGGAAGCTACAATTTGTAATGCTTCAAATATGCTTTTTTGGCTATAGTCTACGTTGATTATATCGGCATTTATAACTCGATTTTTTTGTCGGGTTCCTATGTTTATAATAGGAATTCCATAATATGGAGCTTCGCGAATACCAGCACTGCTATTACCAATAATGAATTGAGCATTTTTTAAAAGAGTTAAAAAATATTCAAATCGCAAAGAAGGAAAAATTCTAAACTGGGGGTTATTTTGTAGTTTTTTGTAGCAATCAATAATATAACCGCTTCCTAAATCGTTATTAGGATAAATCACAACATAATTGTGAGTTGATTTTTGAAGTGCTTCGATAAAATTTTCTACATATTGTTTCATTTCATTTGCTTCTGTAGTCACAGGATGAAACATTACAATGGCAAAATTAGTATATGAAATTTGGTAATAATTTTTTGCTGTTTCTAGATTTGGTAATTTATCAGAAAACATAATGTCAATATCTGGCGAGCCAATGGTGAATATAGATGATTTTATTTCGCCCATTTGTATCAAGCGCTTTCCGGCTTCTTTATTTGATACAAAATGAATATGACTCAACTTGCTTACGCTATGACGAATTAATTCATCTACAGTTCCCGAAATTTCTCCACCTTCGATATGTGCCACTAAAATATTATTTAAAGAACCTACAATAGCTCCTGCCAAAGTTTCTACTCTATCGCCGTGAACTACAATTAAATCTGGAGAAATAGTTTTACAATAGCTAGAAAAACCTTCGATAGTTTTTGCTAAAGTCAAATCCATTGTAGTTTCATGCGTCTGATTTTCAAAAGTATACAGGTTTTTAAATTTACACTTTTCAATTTCTAATACGGTATATCCATACTCTTTTTGAAGATGCATTCCTGTTACAAAAACAAAAACTTCAAAACTATCATTAGTATCTAAAATAGAAATTAAAGATTTTATTTTACCAAAATCAGCACGAGTTCCTGTTAGAAATAGAATTTTTTTCATTAATATTATTTTACCAAATAAGAAATTGTGTTCGAAAATGGTAATTTTTTTATTATTGCTTTGTTTTTAAAAAAGTCGTCAACAGCCTTATTTGTTCCTGCAAATGTACCGTAATCATCAAAAATAATTATGCCTCCTATTGTAACTTTATCATAGAGTTTCTCTAGTATAATTTTTACTGGCTCATATAAATCAACATCAATATGCAAAAGTGAAATTTTGAGGTGTGGATTTTTTTCTAGATAAATATTCAAAGTTTCTAAAATATCACCTTTAATTAAATCTACATTTTTATTTAAACCTTGTTTATCTAAAAGCTCATTTATTTCCTCGTATGTTATACTTTTACCTCCATTAGTTTCGGCTACAAATGCATCACGTCTTGCTTTATCTGCCTCAAAATTTGCATCAGGAAAATCTCCAAAAATATCAAAACCAATGACTTTTCTGCTGTAAGTTTGTTCTAATAAATCTCTAAATTTTATCCATCTAAACAAAGAATTACCTTTAAAAATTCCGAATTCGACAATTTCACCACGAACGTCTGAGGTTTGTTTAAAAAACTCTAAATGAGTTATAAATTTACTAAATCTCGAGGGATCGGCTGTTGCATAAAATCCGTTTTCATATTCAAATTTTTTGTCTAAATCGTATAAATTATCCATAATTATAAATTTTCAAAGTCATTAAAATCCAGTTGTTCATCATTTTCTATTATTCTTGTCGCAAATTTCCCTAATAAACTATTATAATGCGCTGCTAAAATTTTACCAGTTCCAGGTCGTTTAACCCAAATGTTTTCTTTACTCAGCACCTCGCCTTTTTGGATTTTTTTTATAGAACAAACTGTTGCAAAGGCAAAATCGATAGTTACTTGCTCCTCTTTTGCAGGAACTTTTGTACCACCTCTCATTTGCCAAATTTCGTTTGTAGAAATTATCAAATCTTTGCAGGCATTCTCATCCATACTGCAAACAATATCGGGACCAGATCTTTGCATCGTGTCTGTAAAATGACGTTCTAAAATACTTGCTCCAAGAGCAACGGCACCCAAACAAGCATTATTATTTAAGGTATGATCTGAAAGTCCAAAAACACTATCGGGAAATGCTTCATGAAGTTGTGTCATTGCGCCATATCGAACTAAATGAATAGGTGTAGGATATAAGTTTGTTGTGTGCAAAAGGGCAACAGGAATTTTATGGCTATCAAAAATGGCAACAGCTTTAAGTACACTTTCAATTGTATTCATTCCCGTACTTAAAATTACAGGTTTCCCAAAGCTACAAATATGCTCTAGTAATGGATAATTATTACATTCGCCAGAACCAATTTTGTATGCTGGAATATCAAATTTTTTCAGTCGATCGGCAGCGGCTCTTGAAAAAGGTGTTGATATAAAAATCATTCCTAAACTTTCGACATAATTTTTCAACTCTAATTCATCTGCTTCATTAAGTGAGCAACGCTCCATTATTTCATAGATAGAAAATGTTGAATTACCTGGAATTACATTCTTGGCAGCACTACTCATTTCATCTTCAACAATATGGGTTTGATGTTTTACAACTTCCACACCAGCGCGTTTTGCTGCATCGACCATTTGTTTTGCAACAGATAACGAACCTTCATGGTTTATACCGATTTCTGCAATAACTAATGGTTTAAAATCAATTCCTATTTTGCGTCCTGCTATTTCTATAAATGGATTCATATTGTTCTATATTTTATTTTTACCATACTGTCCATCCTCCATCAATAATTAAATTGTGACCCACAACATGTGAGCTCGCATCTGAAGCAAGATAAACTATACCTCCACGAAGTTCGTCTTTTTGACTCATTCGTCCAATAGGATTTAAATTTTCAAATCGCTCTAGAAATAAACCTTCATGTCCATTAAAAATTCCTCCTGGAGTAAGACTATTTACGCGAACACCCTTTTTTGCCCACAGTGTTGCAACATATTTTGTTAAAGCAACTACACCATTTTTGCTTACGCTGTATGCAACGGGTTGGCGAATATCAGTATTTTCATAAATTTTATGATTTGGACTAACAACTCCATATAAAGATGCAATGTTGATGATACTTCCTTTTGATTGTTTTAGCATTTGGTTACCCACAATTTGACACCCTAAAAAAGTTCCTGTCAAGTTTACATTCATTATGTTATTCCAATCTTCTAAAGGAAAATTTTCAAATTCTTTGTCAAATGAACTTGTTTTGCTTTGATTTGTAAATCCTGCGTTGTTTATTAAAATATCAATTGATTTGTATTTTTTAATAATTTGATTCACAACTTGTATCCAATTATCCTTTGATGTTACATCTAGCAACATAACTTCGACCTCTACACCTTGATTTTTTAAAGCATCGACCTTTTCCTGACATGCTTCCATATTTACATCAGAAATAATAATTTTAGCTCCATATTGATGCAGTGCAATTGCGTGCTCACTAGCCAAAAGTCCGGCACCACCAGTTATTAATGCCACTCTGTTTTCTAAATTGAATAAATCTTTACTCATTTTCTTTTTTCATTAAATATTCGACTAGTTCAAAATCAAATTCTGTGTCAATATCGATTGCATTTTTTCGAGGGATTTCAAAAATTAAACATTTTGCATCAGACCAATGTTTGTAATCGTATAAAGCTTGTTTTTTTATAACATAAACTGCTGGTGTTAAGCTAAATACTTGAGGTGCATCTTGTCTACAAACAATAGGTTTTTCTGATTTTTTTACAATTTTTGCAAAATTATTTTCTACTACTTCCATCATATTAAAATACGGATTTCTTTCGGGTTCATAACCTGTAATTACAACATCGGCAGTTGAATTTAGCATTAAATTAATTGCGCCATCAATATGTTCTGGAAGACGCAAAGGTACAGTAACATCTAAATCTACAACGTAATCTACAATTTTTCCTGAAATTTTTTCAAATTCTTCTATCAAATGGATAAAAACATCCCATTTTGATGCACCATCTGTTGCTAATTCTGGCGGACGTGCTACACTGTATTTTATGCCGTAGTTATTCCCCATTTCTATCATTTTTTCGCTGTCTGATGAAATTATTATATCATCAATCAGTTTTGATTTTTTGGCACATTCAACCGTGTAAAATAATAACGGATTTCCATTTAACATTTTTATATTTTTAAGCGGAACTCCTTTTGAGCCTGCTCTTACGCAAATTGATGCTAATATCATAAAACTAATTTCTATTTAAATCGTTACATTTTTTTGCATTTACAACTGCTTCAAGCGATGCTATACCTTCGTTTAATAGTGTTAATTTACTATCAAATTGAATTTGATTAGCATCTAAAAATGATTTCATTATCATTAAAAATCGATCATTTCGCTCAATATGTTGGTACGAAAACTCATTCCAATTTGTACAACTGTGCGTTTTCCATTTAACGCTACTCTGAACATAATTCCAAAAAATTGTCCCCTTATCTCCAATTATTTTTAATGTTCTACTCATGTCTTTTTGTAAATAATCTAGCGATAAAGTTCCTAGAACCCCCGAGAATGTTTCTATACAATTTACAGAAATGGCTTCGGTTTCTATTGCTAATGAATTTACACTATTATTAAAACCAAAAATTTTTTTAAAACTTCCAAATATCCAAATTAAATAGTCAAACTCGTGAATTAAATCGAGCATAACTCCTCCTCCAAGCGATTTTTTGGCACTCATTCCTTCTTTATAATTAGTATTGGGTCGCCAATCTGGAAGAAACTGTCCTACTTCTGATTGAAAACTTACAATCGTTCCGATAACATTAGTTACAAGTAATTGTTTTATTTTATTGAGTCCTAAATCAAAATGCAAATCAAAACCCACAAAAATTTGAGCATTATTTTGAATTGACAATTCAAGAAGTTTGTCGATATTTTCTAAGTTATTTGAAACTGGTTTTTCTAAATATATTTTTTTTACACCAAGAGATAACAATTCTAAACAATTATTTATGTGTAAAGTGGTTGGAGTTGCAACAATTACTGCATCAAAAAAATTAGTATTTGAGAATGCATGATTGATAGATTTAAAAATAGATACGGGATGATTTACATGAATTTCATTTTTACTTCGACTAACAACCGAAATTTGGATTGAGGGGTCAATTGTTAAACAATTTTTTAAATGCCTCATTCCTATAGAACCTGTTCCTAAAATTAATATTTTCATAATAATTAATCTATTAAACTTTCTTTGGCTTGTGTAATAATTTGATTCATCCCTGCAATCCAACTTTGAGTGGAATATAAATTTTTTGAAATAGAGGGAAAAGACAAATTGTGAGTTAAATAATCGTCAATTGCATCAACCCATTGCGAAACCATATTAGGGTTTTCAATCAATTTCCCTAGTTTTCCGTACTGTAAAACCTCAGGAACTCCGCCAGTTGAAGATGCAATACAATAATTGCCACAATGTAGGGCTTCTATTAAACTTAAGCCAAAACCTTCGTGATTTAAAACTGGAAATAAAAAAACATCACTCGCTTGAAAATATTTTGGCAAAGCATCATTTGGGATTTTTCCTAAAAATTTTATACCTTTAATTTCTGGTTTATTTTCTGTTCCAATAACGATAAGTTCAAGATTTTGATTATTTTTATAAATTCGTTTCCAAGCATCTAAAATGATTGATAACCCTTTTTTTGGTCGATCTTGAGAACACCAAATAAAGGTTTTATTTGCTTTGAAATCTAGTGCTACTTTTAATTTTAGTTTTTCTAATTCTGAAATTTTATAAAACATAGAGGTATCGATTCCGTTATGTAAAACTGAAAATCTACACGGTAAAATTGTATAATAATCCTTGTGTGCTTTATAAGAATCAAGAGTTAAAACAATCATTTCATCAACTGCTTCATAAAACCCACGACCCTGAAAATTGTCATGAAATGGTGGAAATCCGTGATAGAAAAACTGGATGTAACATTTTTTACGAAAATTGTATTTTAGCAAAAATTTTTGCAACGGATTTACTAATCCATGATTATCAATTATTTGTATAATAAATTTATCATTTGAGTTTGTTATTATTTTTTTTATTTCCTTTAAATACAGCTCGTAATTGCTTTTTGATAATTTCTTTTCAATTTTAGAAATAAAATTAGTCCTGACAAATTTGTACGCTACATTTGGAAACTGACAATCGGGTTGTACGCAAATCAAATAATCAATTTGATGATTGGCTTCTAGATAATTTTTATATAAAGTTGTCCAACTCCCTATTCCAGAAAATGGCAAAGAGACCTGAGAAATAAGAATTATTTTTGGCATGAAATCTTATTGAAATTATTACTTATTTTTGAATTGAAAATTGTATCAATTTCTCGTCATCAGAAACACGATAAATGTAATTATAATTATGATAAAAGGAAATTATGTGTAACAAAACTTTATCGTTAATTTGTTTTAATGTATAGTATTGAGGAACAGTTTTATTAAGAATTTTTTTTAAATAATATTTAAAACTTTTTGAATAATTATCAATGTGAAACTCAACTGACAAAACTTCGTTTTTAAGATTTGGCAACTCTGAAAACAAAAAATGGTCAATATTTTCCTTTTTATTTAAAATTTTCAAAGCCATTTTGTTATCATTTATTAAATCAAAATCCTCTCTTTTTTTTAAAATACCCCAAATTGGATTAACAATAGTTCGTTGATTTTCTTTGTTGTATTCTAATCTTTTGAGATTAATTCTTGAAATATTATTAATTCTCAATTGTTTAGACAATTTTTTTGATTCATCCATTCTATAACTTTTATGCCATTGATGTAACATCAAAATTTCAGAATTATAGAAAACTTCTTCAAAACCTAAATTTGTTAAACGATTGTGAATATCTTCATCTTCTGCTCCCCAAAAATGCAAAAATTCGTCAAATCCACAAATATCGTTTAAAGATTTTGTAGGAAATAATGATAAACCTTGTGCTCCAGGGCGACTTTCAAAATTTATTTTATAATTTTCAAAAGGGATTACTTTTTGAGATTCTACTTGATTTAAAAAACCAACCTTAAAATATATTGTTTGATTAGCATTTTTAATATTATGTAAAATATCGATAAAATTTTCTTTAAAAATCATATCAATATCAGCTATAAAAACATAATCGGTTTTCACTAGTTTAATTCCAATATTAACCGCCTTTGCTCTGGACCAAGGTTGGAACTGACAATAGGAATAAACATAATCTACAAAGGAAAATTGTGAAACATAGTTTTTTAATGGCTCAGAAAAAGCAATACTTGAACCATAATCTATAAAAATCACTTTAAAATCTTTATTTTTTTGATGCTGTAAAGATTCAAAACAAAGTTTAATTCTTTTCAATTCTCGGTTTCTGTAGGGAAATAGTATTGTCAAAATTTTGTTGTGTTATAAATAAATATTGTAATTATGCAAATATTTATTGTAATTATGCAAATATATATTGTAATTGTGCAGGTTTAAAATTCAAAATAATGAAAAATATCGTTAAAAAAATTTACTACTTATTAATTGAGCTAAAATATAAAATTAGTATTTATTATAGATATTTATTTGTTAGAAAAACTTTTTCTATCAAAAAAGGATATATACATAGAAGTAAATATTCTTATTTTGATGATACTAATAATACTGATAATTGGCAAGTTGAAGTTTATGAAAAGGCAAAAAAGTATGCCGATGAGTTCAATTTAAACATAATTATAGATTATGGTTGTGGGTCTGCCTATAAATTGATTAAATATTTTGACACTAAAGATATTACCGGTATTGATGTTTCGCCAACATTTGAATTTTTAAAAAATAAATATCCGTCAAAAAAATGGTTACGATTTGGTGATTTTGAAATGGAAACCGTTTCAGGAGATATTGTAATTTGTTCTGATGTTATTGAACACGTTTTAAATCCTGATGAACTTTTAGAAAATATCAATAAGATTCAAAATGTAAAATATATATTTATAAGCACGCCCGACCGAAATTTTTTGCCAATTCCAAAATTTGGACCACCTTTAAACGAAACTCATATAAGAGAGTGGACTTTTGAAGAATTGAATGAATATGTTGGTGGTAAATTTGATATAATAGAACATTTTATATCAAATAAAAATCAAAAAACACAGTTAATTATTGCAAAGAAAAAAAATTATAAATAATCTGAAATTGCGCTTTTTGAAAGACCTTTCCAAAGCAAAAATCTCACAAATATTTTTTTGTTTAAAATAAACTTTGAAAAAAGTTTATTGACAATAAAATTGGAAAACTTTGAAGGTTTTTTGTAAGATTTGTTTTCAAAAACAAATTTATTTTGTTCATTAAACAATTCATTAAACTGCTTGTCCATCCAATTTTCATGAACATTCCCCAAGTGATACGCAAAATTATCTTGTGTTGACAATCGCCATAAACCTTGATTTACAACAGGCTCGTCTAAGAATTTTCCCTCACTATCACCCCCAAGTTTATAGTTAGAATATTTTATCGATATATCATTAAAAACTTCACTTTTATAAGTTGAAACAAAATGTCCTGCTCCAACAACTGCCTTACAACCGTTAGCCTCAACTGTAAAAATTTGGTCAAAATGACTTTGATTATAAAAATCATTATAACTTATACTCTCTGCAAATTTAACTAAGGCTTTAGGATTTTTTACAGGTTCAAACTTTAGTGTATTAGAGAAAAACAAATCCCAATAAATATTTGAAGTAAAGGTTCTTAATGATTTTGGTGATGGCGTAGGGCAAACTACACCAGCTTTTGAAAACGAATCAAATATGCTATAACTTTCTTTTTGCCAATTATTTAAAAATAAAACATCAGCATCTGTGATTGTTACTAATTTAAAATTTGCACCATAAATTCCTTTTAAAATAGCATTAAGTTTACCTATATTTTGAGTGTGGATTAGCTCATGAATTTTATTTTGGTTTAATAAGTCGTTCAAATATTTTTTCACTTCATCACAACTTCCGTTATTCACGATAGTAAAAAATGTTTTTGAATGGGTAGTTTTAAAAAGTGATTGTAAACATATATCTAAAATTTTTAAACCATCTTTAAAATATCCTTCAAAATTTGGAATATAAACGGGAACAATAACCTGATGGAAATAATCAGATTGAGCCTCAGATTTGTCTTTATGTGGATTAAATCCTATTCGCAAAATTCTTTTTTTTATGAAATAATAGTTTTGAGCATTTATTGATTTGCAATTGCAATTTAGTGCATAATATTTTAAATCGAAATCGCTATTTCATATGGCAACATGTATGCAAACATTTAATTATACAAAAAAATCATTTTCTAATTTTCAATGTTTTCAATAATATCAACCTTGTATTTTCTTATTGTTTTATATCCTTTCCTGATAAACAAAGACATTGATACTGCTTTAAATAAATCAATTTTATGTACAAATTTGTTATCTGTATTAAAAATATTTTTTAAACATTTAAAATAAAAATTAATCGAAATCAATCTCATTTTATGAAGACATAAATAATTAAAAAGTATTAATTGTCTATACAATATATAGTTTAAAAGTAATTTTTTGTCATCTACATTATCATTGAATTTAACTATTGTAAAAGCTTTTATAAAAAATTTTAATCTAGATAAATTCGAACTTTTTTGATTATTTATATTTTGGGTTATGCTATTATGACCTCTTCTTATAGAAAAAAGAATTTCGTTTGTATAAATATAATTACACTTATGTGAAAGTATTTTAAAATGAAAATCGGTTTCCTGACTATCCGTCAAATCTTCATCAAATAGTTCTTTATCTAGTAAAAAAGATTTTCTCCAAAGCGGAGAGGCGGTAAAAAAATAATGATTTTTAGTCAAATAGGCTGTCAATTTATCATTGGTTGGGTTTCTGTTTGCATAATAAACATTTTTTTTAATCTCGCCAACAATAAAACTATCTGCTAAACAAATACAAAAATCTAGAGTTTTATTTTTATCGAGAATTTCAACCTGATTTTTTATAAAATTTGGATGCATTATATCATCACTATCAAACCATTTTATATAATCACC